>JASLFQ010000179.1 GCA_030150595.1 Aquirhabdus sp. | reverse complement strand
CAAGAAGATTTTTCGAAGATAGGTGTAATCGGTATTTGCACAGTAGGGTTTGGATTTCTCTGGCTAATGAGTCATGGGCTCTGGGAAAGTTGGGCGTATGGTGGCGGTGATGCAGAATGGACAGGAATTGCGGTTCGTGGTCTACAAAATATTCTTCCAAAACCAAGCGCAATACACCCCTTCGTGTTTGAGCAACCCTTTATTCTGTGCTGGTATTTTACAGGAGCAGGATTAATCTTGTATGGTGGCTATCTCATGTTTAAAGGATGTCGATAAAACATATCGAGGTTGTAAATCATGATTATTAGCTCAGATTAGACCGGATGAGCCGAGGCGCACAGGCGCTCACGATCTAAAATCATGATTTTTTTACCATCGACTCTAATCATGCCTGATTCTTGGAAACGGGTAAAAATACGACTGACTGTTTCGAGCGCCAAACCTAAATGATTGCCAATATCTGCACGCGACATCGGTAGGTGGATGCTTTGTTCACTCAAGTTGCGGCGCTTATGACGTGCTGCGAAGGATAAGAGTAAATTAGCGACTTTTTCATCCGCAGTCCGTTTGCCTACCATCTGCATGATTTGATGATCATTACGAATTTCAGAACTCATCAGCTTGAAAAGGTGATGGTTCAATGTCGTATGTTTACGCGAAAGCTCTTCAAGTGCGGCAAATGGGATTACACAAATGGCTGTAGATTCCAATGCAGTGGCGGTACTCTCATAAACATCATGTCCCACGCTATCTAAGCCCACGATTTCGCCGGGTAAATAGAACCCAGTAATGTGCTCTTCACCATTCGCTGTGACGGAACTGGTTTTAAGTGCACCTGAACGGACAGCATAGATGGCTTCAAAGCGCGTTCCCTGCCGAAACAGCTTTTCACCGCGCGGAATGGGGCGATTGCGGCCAATGATATTTTCTAATTGATCTAAATCTTCTTCAGCAAGCGCAGGCGGTAAGCAGACAGGGTTCAGCGCACAGTCTGAACAATGAACTGCGCGTGTCTCGTTTAAATTAAGATGCTTAATGTCCATTTAACTGATCCCCGTGACGCGATTATTTTTAAATATCCTTGACTAACATCTTAGGCTTTTTATCAAGGTTAATGTCAACATTCGCACCGAACATTTACTTTCAAGCTATAAATTTAAAGCCTTGATCTAAGTTTGTTATGTTTTTGGTTTCGCCGATTGATCCCGAATGATGAGCACGGGTAATTGCGATTGCCGAATGACTTGTTCTGCAATGCTGCCTAAGAAAAAGCGTTTAATCCCCTGTCTGCCATGTGTGCCGACTACGATCAGGTCAGCGTGGTATTTCTTTGCAGCATCTTCTATTGCAAGCGCCACATCATTGTTTGAGTTTGGATTTGCATCGATGACATGCGTTTCAATGTGAACATTGCCAAAGAATTGAATATCACGCCGAGCTTTATCTAGAATATTTTTACTCTTCTGGAGGAACGCATCGTGCATCACGGCAAAATCGTAAGCCACCACAGGGGCGCTATAGCCGATTAGAGGGTTCTCAACGACAGTAATCGCAATAATTTTGGTTCCGACATCAGCGATTCTGACGGCTTCGTGCAACGCAAGATCGGATGTTCTACTGCCATCCAGCGCAACTAAAATTTTTGTGTACATGTTAGTTCTCCATTGACTTAATTTGACTTATGACCATGGGTTAAGCCGCGAACGATCAATACTGGAGTCAAAGATTGACGGATCACATGATCGGCAACACTACCTAGCAAAAACCGCTTAACGCCGCTCTTACCATGTCGGCCAATCACGATTAAGTCAGCGTGGTAATCTTTAGAGGCTTGTAAAATTGCTGGTGCAACATCAGGCATAGCACTGGGTGCCAGATCGATGAGTTGTGTTTCAGGTTTGATATTGCCTAGATGTTTAGCATCATTTTCAGCCTTGAGCAGCACTTCCTTCCCTTGCTGGATACACGCTGCATGAACTGCATCATGGTCGTAGGAAAACTCAGGTGTGCCATAACCCGCTAACGGGTCTACGATGATGGTGATTGCTCTAACATGCGATCCATCCTTAGCAATGCGTAGTGCTTCATGCAAAGCAAGATCAGATGTGGGACTGCCATCAACAGCTACTAGAATATTCTGGTACATGATAAACCTCCAAGTCTTGCGATAAATGCGATGTTTGCTTTATTCACACTAATGTTCATATATACGAATTACTTCTTCACTTTTTTCTGCTGCACTACGGCGAGACAATCTGCGTAAAGCTCAAGCCAATAATTTTTGCCCTTCGTTTCAGAGCAGGCATTGCCTGTCGATTGAGATTCAGATTTTTCTGAATCAGTCTTAGACTCAGGTTTAGTCGTTTGCTTACAGTGCGAATCACATTCGGCAATCTTCAACATCAGATCAAAAGCTATCCGTTCCTTGCGTTCGAGGGGGTGAGCATTGATAAAGTCATTCATTTTGTTTTCCTGCTATATATTGTGACCACCTAAAAGTGGTCGAAGATTCATTACACGGATTGAAATCAAGATCAATTAACGTCAGGTTATTATTCAGTTTCACCATCCTCGTTACATCGAATAAGCAGTACAGGAATGCGCGCGTGGCGAATGACTTCTTCGGCCACACTTCCAAGAAAGAAGCGCCTAACTCCACGCCTGCCATGTGTCCCGATTATGATGAGATCGGCGTGATAGTCATGGGCTGTACTTTCAATTGCCGGGGCAATGTCGTTGTGGCCTGAGTTCGGCCCCATATCGACCAGACAAGTCTTAATCTTGAGATTACCCATTCGCTCAGCAACAGTTTCAGCATTGACCAAAATATCATCCGCCTTTTGATGGAATTCAGCATATGCTTCGTCATAGTTGAACGCTGTGTAGTAGTACGGAGTGCCATAATTCTGTAAGGGGTTATCAAGCACCGTTATGACTGTTAATTTAGCGCCACCTCCTTTGGCTAATTTAATCGCTTCCCGCAAGGCTAGATCGGATGTATGACTGCCATCAATCGCCACTAAAATATTGTTGTACATATTAAACCTCCACGTCTTGCATGAGTAATGCCGTTATTTTTTAGAACCACTAAACCTTAGCAGCGATAAAAATAGGTTAATAAAATCCAGATAGAGGTTCAGCGCACCTAAAATGGCTTCTCGATTACGAATGTCACAGTCGGCATGAAGTGCGTAGTAACGCTTACTGATCATTTGGGTGTCAAAAGCGGTCAATCCAGAGAAAATGAAGATCCCGACGATTGAAATCACAAAGTCCAGAGCATCGGAGGCGAGCCAAAGGTTAACTACGCCAGAAAGGATAGTTGCGACCAAGCCCAGCAATAAGAATGTTCCGATACGCGTCAGGCTTCTTTTGGTGAAGAATCCAACCAGACTCAAAATTAGAAATGCACCAGCGACTTCAAAGAACGTTTTGGCAATGCTTTCACCAATATAGATTTGGAAAATTCCTGCAAATGAGAACCCGATCAAAACTGCAAATAACCAGAACGAAATTTTGGCGTTCCTGATACTCATTGTGTCAATTCGAGTACTCAACTTCACCACGAGGATTAAGGGAGTGATCAATAAAATGGGTAAAATAAAAATTTCTTTGGCGATCACTTGATAAAAACTGCTAGCAGCGCACAAGTACGCAACAATCCCACTGAGTGTCAGACCCAAGGTCATATAGCGATAAATCGCATACAAGTATTCTGGGAATCCATCATCAATATTTAATCCCCAAGGTTCATCTTCTTGATGATCGTAAAGCACACGATGTAAATTCATTTTTAGGCTCCGTAGGGCATTGCCTATACTTCATATCGTTTAGGTTACGCCTTAGGGCGGATCAGGTATTGACCTAGATCAAATGAACAAGCGTTAATGGATGTGATCAGAATACTTAGGAAAGTTAACTGGAGAAAATAGCGACGTTCACGATGCTGGTGACAATGGTCGAATAGAAAATGAAGGACACTAGACTATGTAGGAGGACGAGTTTGCGTGCATGGCGATTGGTGATATTTACATCGCTGCTGGAGTAGGTCAGACCAATCATAAATGCCAAATAAAAAAAGTCTAACTGTGACGGTTCTGGTGTCCCATGAAAGGTAAATCCACCGCGTACGCCGCCTTGGGCGGGTTGCCCCAGATGATCTTTGGTTGCATAAAAAACTTGGCAATAGTAGCGACCAAAACCTGTGTGCAGCAGTAACCAAGACAATAGGATCGCCATTGCGC
>JASLFQ010000163.1 GCA_030150595.1 Aquirhabdus sp. | reverse complement strand
CAAGAAACACAAGTCCATTGTCTTGTCGATTGGGAAAAGCGTCAGCCTAAAAAAATCTTCTTTGTCCAACCCTTGCCCAATGGCGATGTCGTGAGTTACACATGGCGTGAAGTCGGTGATCAAGTGCGTCGTATGGCGGCTTATTTGCAATCATTGGATTTGCCCGCGCGTAGTCAGATTGCGATTTTTGGTAAAAACAGCGCCCACTGGATTATGGCGGATTTGGCAATCTGGATGGCAGGCCATGTGTCTGTGCCGCTATACACTACGCTGAATGCGGAAGGCGCGACGCATGTACTCAGTCATAGTGACTCTAAACTTTTATTTATCGGTAAATTGGATGGCAAAGGCGATAGCTGGAATGAAGTCAAAGGAGTAATTCCCGAGAGTTTACCTTGCATTCGTTTGCCTATGTCGCCCGATTATGACGCGCCAACATGGGATGAGATCGTCAAAAAAACCGCACCACTGCAAATTCCAACACTGCCTAAAGGCGATGATCTCGCGACCATCGTTTATACCTCGGGGAGTACAGGTTTACCGAAAGGTGTGATGCATAGTTTCTCAACCATGCTGGCGGCTGTGCGTGAGTTGGATACCCTATATAGCGTATCGCCGAATGATCGCATGTTGTCCTATTTGCCTCTAGCGCACGTTGCTGAGCGGATCTTTATCGAGACGTTTTCTCTGGTGGGTGGCACACAGGTATTTTTTGCTAACTCCCTCGACACGTTTGTGGCCGATTTGAATCGCGCTAAACCAACATTGTTCTTGTCAGTACCGCGTTTGTGGACGAAGTTCTATCTGGGTATCAATGACAAAATTCCGCCCCATGTCCAGAACGTGTTATTCAAGGTGCCTGTGGTTGGCAAAGTCGTTAAGAAGAAATTGCTTGCCAAATTGGGTCTGAATCATGTCCGTTACGCCTTTACGGGTTCAGCTCCTTTGCCCGTTGATATCATCAATTGGTATCGTCGCTTAGGCTTGGAGTTGCTTGAGGTCTACGGCATGTCCGAGAATTTTGCTTATTCTCATGGTACACGTCCTGGGGATTTTGTCAGTGGTTACGTGGGTCGTGCCCAACCTGGCGTAGATTGCAGGATAGATGACAACGGCGAAATTTTGGTGAAAAGCCCAGGCACGATGTTGGGTTATTACAAAAACCCTGAAAAAACAGCTGAAGACATTACGCCAGATCATTACTTACGTACGGGTGATATGGGGGAGATTGATGCAGAAGGACGTCTTAAAATCACGGGTCGTGTGAAGGACATCTTTAAAACCTCGAAAGGCAAATATGTCATTCCTGTACCGATTGAACAGAAATTGGGTAATCATGGGCTGATTGAGTCAGTTTGCGTGGGCGGCGGGAGTCAACCGCAACCCGTTGCATTCGTGATGCTGGCAGAAGCGATTCGCGGTGACATTGCGCAGGGTAAGGGACGTGATGACGTGGGGCAACAGTTAAAAGCGCTACTCGCAGAAACCAATGCCGAGCTTGAGCCGCATGAGCAGTTGGATTTTCTTGTCGTAACCAATGATCCATGGACGATGGAAAATGACTTGCTGACACCGACGATGAAGATCAAGCGAAATAAAATTGAAGCGCGCTACGAGGAACATCTCGAATCTTGGGGAAAACAGCGTAAAGAAATCGTTTGGGAATAAAACGGTTTCATTATTTGTAGTGATCAATTCATTGTTGGAGTTCATGTATGTCTACATTTCAAATGCCATCTAATTTATCTGTGTATGAAAAATTGAGTGGTGTTCCGATGGGCAAAGCACTGTTCTCCAAAATGGTTTGCATCAAAGCGCCATTTTTTAGCTCAATCAGTCCATTCGTGAGTGAGCTCAAACCAAACTATTGTGAAGTCTTGATGAGTAATCATCGTGCTGTTAGAAATCATTTGGGTATCGTGCATGCCATTGCGATGTGCAATATGGCGGAATTGGCAGGTGGTTTAATGACCGATGCTACTGTGCCTGCTACGCATCGCTGGATTCCGAAAGGCATGACAGTCGAATATCTCAAAAAAGCCGATACGGATTTGAGAGCGGTGGGTACGCCATTAAGCGCACTGGATTTGACTAAGCCGAGTGAGTTTCCTGCGCAAGTAGAAGTGTTTAATACTGCTGGTGATCTTGTTTTTCGGGCGAGAATAGCGATGTGGGTGACGCCGAAGAAATAAACGATTTTTTGCCTTAAACCAGACGCAATCGCCTGCACCATGGGTGCTGGATGGTTGTTCAATGACTTTCTCTCCCCCTCGTCTATTTCGGCTTCAAGTAAGTAGAAGCTCATTCTGGTTGTTTCTGTTATTATATTGAGTAATAAAGTACGTCATATTGATACTTGCTTTGAAGTCCCTTAACCTCAACAGTAAGTAAATAGTTTTCTATTGAATGGAGCAAGGCTGTTAAGAAACATACAGCAAGCTAAGATTATTTAACGGAACGGAATCCGAAATGAATGAAACCTCTCCGATTTTTCAACAGAAAGATCTCCTCAAACACGAATGTGTTATTTAGTTGTGAATTCAGCGCATTGAGTGATGCTGGTATTATTGGTCAAGTCGCCTCTATTAATTTCCTGAGATTCTTGATGTAGATAGTATTGCCAGTAGGGCCCAGCGGACTAAATCACTCAGCATGTTAAGGGTCTGCGTTTTCTAATTTATTCTTTATTTGAGATTTCTTATGCGGAAACTTACGCACAAACTAGGACTGATGTCGCTATTGATCGGCCTTTGCGCCTCGGCCTCTGCAACAATCAATGGTTTTGATGCTTCAATCAAGTTTCCAGAGCAAGCAAAAACAGTTCGATTTCTTCAAGCAAACTTTTATGCAAATGAAAGTGATTTGAATAATATGCAGCCTGGGCTCAATAAAGATCAGGTTCGCCTATTGATTGGTAATCCACCGCCGTATGCCAGTATGATTACTGCGCACACATGGGACTATATTTTTAAATTTCGTGAGTTGGATAAAGCAAGCTTAATTTGCCAATACCAAGTCCAGTTTGATGACCAAAAGAAAGTCGCAGGAAGCTACTTTGATAGTCAGGCCTGTGTTGATCACTTACATCCACCATTGAAAGTTAATGCAAATGCTAGTGCGCCATTGGTAACCAATGCTGGTGATACAGCCCAGCCACAACCCGCAGCTGTGCCTTTACCTGCCAGTCTACATCTTTCGATTCCGACCAATATGTTGTTCGGTTTCAATCAATCCGAGCTGAAAGATTTGCCTGCAGCGGTTAAAGATACTTTGCGTGCGTTTGTGGATCAGTTGAAAGCTAATGACACTCTCGTGGACAGTATCATCGTGACTGGATACTCGGATCGTATTGGGGATGACGCCTATAATTTGAAATTGTCGACAGCACGCGCAGAAAGTGTGAAAGGTTATTTTGTGTTGCGTGGAATTGATGTGGCAAAGGTCATTGCAGAAGGAAAAGGCAATAGTGCGCCTTTGGTACAATGCTCTGATACGAACAAGAAGAAACTTGTTGCTTGTTTAGCCCCAAATCGCCGAGTCGATATTGAATATAAGCTGAAGTAGTTGATGATTGATGTGATTTTTTAAGCATCAATCTTTTGCCATGAGCACAAAAAAGCCGCCTTTATTTGGGCGGCTGTAGCTTTAAAATAAAGTATCATACTTTCTGAAAACTTAAGTAATTGATATTTAATGTTAAAAAATATACTATTTAAAATAAAGTATCATACTCATACGTGGTTTACGTCAAAATGCGGTCTTTTTATTTAAAATAAATAATCATACTATGTTGTTTATCAATGGTATATAAATCATATCGTTGCTTGAGCAATGTAGGGTGAAGTTGCATATTATCATACCGAGCTATTTTGGCTATAGTCATGATGATTTTCTGTGCTAATTTTAACATGGCTTCAGTTCTTTCTTTAAAATTTATAACCGATATGGTTACCTACGACGCACTATGAAGAGATCAACTCTAGATCTGATGTAATAAAATTGACGTAGCAGAATAAAATGGTGTCACTGTAACGGCTACCAATTGTCCGACTGGAAGCATTCATGTTTAAAAATTTTCTAGAAATCGACACGTTCTGTTGATATGTCGATTGCTTAAACATATCAACAGAACGTGTCGAAAATATTGATTTTTTTTTAAACATGAGAGTATGGCAGCAATGTGGTCACGTCAAAGTGTCACCTTCTAATGTGCGGAAAAAGCCACAAGCATGGAAAGCTCTATTGCTGAGAAAGCTTGATCAGAAAAAGAATAAAGGCAGGGATATTTGGAACCAAACCTTACTCTAGAAAATCGAAAAGGATTTTCGTCAGTGTGAGCGTAATGGTAAAAATACTTAGTAAACGTCATTGGTCGTTTGGCACGTCTAGTTTTTGAATGACCAGATTTTTTTCAGTTCTAAGTTTGTTTGTTAGATCAATCAGTTCTTGAGTCTTTGTAATACGTTCATTAGTTATTGCTTCATTGAATGCAAACCATCCTGCAAAAATCGTATATAGACTAAATACAATCAACTTTGTTCCCAAAACTTGTAGTGGAAGTACAAACGCAATTAGGATAAGAGCAATACCGAAAAAAAATGTAAACCGTAATGCTGCCTTATTTCTTTTGGATTTACGCACCTTGCTGTCTCGATATTCATCAATGTAATCGAGAAAATATGAGTTTGAAGATGGGTCTTTTATGATAGCAACGAATTTTCTCGTAAATTCGAATCGTTTTAATACTTCGAATGACTGGAATGAACAAATAAATTTTATTTGCTCAGGAGTTAGCATACTTCCAGTTAGTGCATAAAATCCGCTGACAATAATTGTGGGGTCACTACTTTCTAGTTCTTTTTCAATGAATAATTTGAGAGCATTATGATTTTCTAAACGCTTTTTCTTATCAGGGAAAAAGGTTGTGATGAGAGTGTAGACTGGATTAATAGCCTTGGTTATGTCCATGAATTGAAGCCCTTTGTGTTAAAAATATTTGTCTTTAGAAATAATAATATTCGCTATGAAAGCAAGTAGCCTTAGAATAAAAAAAACTTCATTCCTAATGTAAATCCAAATCGGGATACTGAGCCATAATCCGTTAGTACCCCCCCTATACTTCTATTAAACAAAGCAAAACCTGAGACTTTGGGAATAAAGTTTTTTTCGATATAAAAAAGAACTTGACTACTATGATCGTCAATATTCGTGGACCAATCAGCACGAAGATAGACTTTGTTATTCTGAGGATTACTTTGCCAGCTTAACCAACAATAATTTTGACCGAGCAGTCCAGGCGCTGCTCCCGCAATTCCTGAAACACTCGTATTTCCTTCAAGTGAGTTACTTCGATCAATATTATTTGATATCGCGTTATTAAAAAATAATTTCTCTTGGGATCTCGTATAGCCAGCACTATTATGGAAAAACTCTCCTGTAATAACCTGACCATTTTCTAGAGTATAGTTGGCTCCCACTAAAGAATTAGAATCTCGTGTATCTGATTGATACGGGTTATTAATACTGCCACCAAGCCCGGATGCACTATTGGATGATCCAAATTCGGTATATAGCAACCAAGCATCCGCAGGTGTAAATTGTATAAAACCACCTATAAAAGGGGGATCGTTACGATGTTGAGTAGCGATAATACTAATTACGTAATCACGCCCTTCTTGGTCAATCTTAATTAGGCTTGTATCTCCTAACTTCTCAGTTGGTAAAATTTGATTGGTTGAAAAGACATAAGCTGCATTGATACGAATACTACCAATCCCCGTTGTATAGCGAACAAGATCTATCCCCGGAGTTGTGGCCAAAGGATTGATGCGCCCAATGTCAAAATAAAAAGGGTTGCTTGGTGAACGAAAGTTTGATGGCCCCCAATTCAGAACCTCTCGCCCTGCAACAAAAGTTCCATCTTGTAATTTATATTTAACAAAGCCCTGATCGAGCTGTACACTTGTGGTTTCAATGGTTTGAGTATTCTCACTATTGACCCAATTTATCTGATTGAGAACGCGCGGATTCAAAACGATTTCGAACGCGTCATGGTCTATACGAATATTGAATCGACTATCGTTTGTGATTGTAGCAGCGGGTAATTTCACAATGCTATTCTCAGGGTTGAGCACACTTCCGGATTGCAGACCATTGCCACTTGCATAAACCCAGTCTTCAAAGGCTGAATTTATGCTCCAGTTATTATTGTTAAATTCTGCTGCGTTTGTTTGTTCTACAAACAAAATTGCTAGCAATATAAATATTGGACTTTTTTTTTCATTTCAAGCTATCCACATCGAAATCTGAATCTCTTAGAGGCTGTGTTTTTATCTCACTGTATTGCAATGACGTGCGAGCATCCGTCAACGCATCAATGATCACCATACGGCTAACAAAAGCTATATTTTTATTATTGAGTTTGATATTGTTGCCGTATTCGAATTGAGCAGATTTAAGTTTTTTACCTGATAAAGATAAAAAAT
>JASLFQ010000153.1 GCA_030150595.1 Aquirhabdus sp. | reverse complement strand
GTCATTGCCTATCGCCAGCCTGTCACGCGTGCAGATATCGAGCAACTCCGCGGCGTCACCGTGAATAGCCAAATCCTACGCACCCTATTTGAAAGACAATGGATCATCGAAGATGGCTTCCGTCCCGTCGCTGGCAGACCTGCACTATTGGTCACGACTAAGCATTTCTTGGACGCATTTGGTCTACAATCACTCGAACAACTGCCAGAACTCGATGAAATGAACAATATCATTCATGAATTGAACGATAAAAATCCCTCATAAGTGTCATAATGCACACACGTATGCAAAAAAAATTGTGCTAATAAATCATAGTACCTAAAAATGATGGATAATCTATCCTTAATACGACGACTATATGATGCATACCTAACTTGTTGATCTTTGCGATGTGACATCGCGATAAACAAAACGATTTTTATGTCAAAGTGTCCGATTAAAACCGACATGAAACGAAACAGAATGTGCAAACATTTGATTAGAAATGAAACATTGGGGTATCAAGATGAGTGAAAAACTGCAAAAAGTCCTTGCGCGCGTTGGCTTAGGCTCGCGTCGCTATATGGAAGAGGTTATTGCAGCAGGACGCGTGAGTATCAATGGTCGCATCGCAACCGTTGGCGAACGTGTAGAACAAACGGATGAACTCCGTATTGATGGTCGCAAAATCGCCCACCAATCCGAAGAAGAAACTCGTCGTCGCGTGTTGGTATATTACAAACCTGAAGGCGAAATTTGTTCTCGTACCGACCCAGAAGGTCGCGTCACCGTATTTGAACAATTGCCACAGATTCCGAATGATCGTTGGGTCATGGTCGGTCGTTTGGACATTAACAGTACAGGTTTGCTGATGTTCACCAATGATGGCGAGCTGGCAAACAAACTGATGCACCCATCCAGCGAAATCGAACGCGAATACGCTGTGCGGGTCATGGGCGAAGTGACACCAAAAATGGTCACAACTTTGACCACTGGCGTTGAACTCGAAGATGGTCCTGCGAAGTTTGAATCGTTTAAAGAAATCGGCGGTGAAGGTATTAACCGTTGGTATCAAGTGGTCGTGAAAGAAGGTCGTAACCGCGAAGTTCGTCGTCTGTTTGAATCGCAAGAGCTCAAAGTCAGCCGCCTACTCCGCACCCGTTATGGCACAGTCATTCTGCCACGCGAATTGCGTACTGGTCGCTGGATGGAACTCGACAAGCATGACATCGAGAATCTCGTGAATAGCGTCAAGCTGAAACCACGTATCGGCACAGGCTTGTACGGTATGGCTAAACGCCGCGCCGAACGCCAACAAGAGAACCCATTGCCAGCACGTCGTGGTGGTTATTTACGTCAGCAAAAACGCGAAGAATAAGCGATCAAACCCGACTTGGCGCGCGGTATTTCTGCGCGCTGGGTTTTGCTTTTTAAAAATATTGATTTCGGATTTTAATGTAGATAGTTTCTAAGAAAAATACCGCTGCAACCCTTTCAACAATAAATCGCCTTCAACACGAATGACATTCGGCACATCCAAGAAACCTTGAATCAACTCAGCATCTCCACCAGTCAATACCAATTCACGCGTTGGCTCTGTACGCACCAACTTCTCAATCGCACCGACTAAACCTAATAAGATCCCATGATGCACCGCATCTTGCGTATTTCGTCCCGCCGAAAGATCACTAAATGCACCATCTGGAACCTGTACACGCCGCGTTCCTTGTGCCAATGCTTCTCGCTGCAAATAGAAACTCGGTAAAATATATCCACCCAAATGATTTTGATCATCAAGCAAATCAAGCGTTAGCGCCGTTCCGCACCCAACGATGCAAAATTTTTTATGCTGCCCTGACAGCGCAAGCACTTGTAACCAACGATCAATACCAAGTTTTTCAAGTTGATTATAGCCTGTAATAAGACCATGCGAAGTCGCCAAAACTTGCGCAAACTCAACAGGCGTATTCAATGGAGCAAGAGATTTTTTAATGCGTAGATTTGCCTGACTATCCAACACTGACGACACACCAACGAACGATGCCTGAAACGCACTAAAGCGATCCACCAAACCCAATAACAAATCAGCAGGCGATTGAAGATGTAACTCCGCACCGGACGTGATGAGTACATCACCATCAGTCAACCAATACTTTAGGCGAGTATTACCCAGATCAATCCATAGCTTTCGAGGTGTTGTCATTATCATCCTAAATATCTTTTAAATAGCTAAAAGTCAGCAGCAGAACAGAACATCAAAGCTCAACGCCATGCGTCGCAACAAACGTCACAAACTCATCTTCAGTCAAAGTCTGTATCCCTAACTCTTGCGCCTTAGCAAGTTTACTTCCCGCTTTCTCGCCTGCAACGAGAGCCTTTGTTTTAGCAGAAATGCTGCCACTCACGCGCGCACCCAACTCCTGCAAAATCATGGTCGCTTGCTCACGCGTAAAACGTGAAAGCGTACCCGTCAGCACCCAGCTTTCACCAGTTAATGGTTGACGTGTTCGCTTAACAGGTGCATCCCAATGCACACCCGCACTAATGAGTCGTTCAATAATATCCTTATTATGCGACTCGCGTAGAAAACTATAAATCCATTGCGCCGAAATCTCACCGACATCAGCCGTCATTTTCAAGCTCTCTAAATCCGCAGCAAATAGCGCATCTAAAGTTTGAAACTGCTCCGCTAAATTGCGCGAAGTATTCTCACCTACACCGCGAATCCCTAAAGCAAAAATAAATCGTGCGAAAGTCGTTTTCTTACTGGCTTCAATTGCCTCTAAAAGATTTTGTACTGACTTTTCACCCATTTTTTCAATGGTGAGTAACTCGTCACGACGATTGTGTAATTGATAAATATAAGACACATCCTGAACCAAACCTTGATTCAATAATGCTTCTGCCCAACGCTCACCTAACCCATCAATATCCATCGCCTTGCGTGATACAAAATGTCGTATCGCCTCAATCCGCTGCGCAGGACAAAACAACCCACCTGTGCAACGGGCTAACGCCTCGCCTTCAGGCATCACAACAGGCGACTCACACACAGGGCAATAAGTTGGCAATACCACAGTTTGCGCAGAGACTGGACGGAACTCTGGCCAAACACGTTCGACCTTAGGAATTACATCACCGGTTCGATAGACACTGACCGTATCACCGACCCGAACATCTAAACGCTGAATCTCACCAATATTATGCAAGGTCACATTACTGACTGTCACACCACCCACAAATACAGGATTCAGGCGAGCAACAGGTGTCAGAGTTCCTGTGCGCCCGACTTGCCAATCAATCTGTTCAACGGTAGTCAACGCGGCTTTCGCTGGAAATTTATACGCCGTTGCCCAACGCGGCTCACGACTCAAAAATCCCATTTGTTGTTGCTGACGCAGTGAATCAACCTTCACTACCATGCCATCAATTTCGACTAAGAGGCTTTCACGTTCAGCATTAATCTGGTCATAAACCGCTTGAACAGCCTCTATTGAAACAACCACTTCTAATCGTTCAGAAATAGTAAAACCCAATGACTTTAACCAATACAACGACTCTGATTGCGTTGAATTGTCATGCGTCGGTTCACTTTGCGCAATCGAGTACGCATAGAATGCTAAAGGTCTTGTTGCCGCAATCGCAGGATCAAGTTGACGCAGGCTGCCCGCTGCAGCATTGCGTGGATTGACATAAGTCTTTAAACCACGTGCTTCTGCATCACGATTGAGTTTTGCAAAACCACTTTTGGGAATCAGAACCTCACCGCGCACCTCAAGAATACGAGGAACGGGTTTACCTGAAGGATCAACGAGTAATAACGGCAAGTTACGAATGGTCAGTGCATTATGAGTCACATCCTCACCCGTTTCACCATCACCACGTGTCACGGCTTGCACCAGCTTACCATCATGGTAATGCAATGACACCGCGAGACCATCGAGCTTGAGTTCTAGCTCATATTGAATGGTTTGCCCTGCCAACCGCTCACGCACACGTTGATCAAAAGTTTTCAGGTCTTCGCCATTAAAAATATTCCCCAGCGATAACATCGGCACTTGATGGATAATACTTGTAAATTGACCCAATGGTTGACCACCAACACGGTTGGTCGGAGAATCAGACTGAACGAGGCCTGG
>JASLFQ010000082.1 GCA_030150595.1 Aquirhabdus sp. | reverse complement strand
TACAGGTTCTGGTAAAACGGTGTCTTTGTATACAGGTTTGAATATTCTCAATACCGTCGACACTAATATTTCGACAGCGGAAGACCCTGTTGAAATTAACCTTGAGGGAATTAATCAGGTTAACGTCAATGTGAAAACAGGTTTGACATTTGCTGTCGCTTTACGCGCGTTTCTGCGTCAAGATCCTGATATTGTGATGGTTGGTGAAATTCGGGACCTTGAAACTGCTGAGATTGCAGTGAAAGCCGCTCAAACTGGTCATATGGTCATGTCAACATTGCATACCAACAGTGCGCCAGAAACATTAACGCGTTTGCGGAATATGGGTGTACCGTCGTTCAATATCGCTACGTCAGTGAATTTAGTGATTGCTCAACGGCTGGCACGTCGGTTGTGTCCAGCTTGTAAGCAAGCGGTTGATATTCCTGCTAGTAGTCTAAAGGAAATGGGTTTTACGGACGAAGATCTCGCGAAGGGTTTTAAAGTATATCAACCTGTAGGATGCTCGGAGTGTCGAGATGGCTATAAGGGGCGTGTTGGTGTCTATGAAGTAATGAAGGTGACGCCAGAGATTGCGCGTATCATTATGGAAGAGGGTAACTCTATTGATATCGCTGATGCTTCTCGTCGTGCAGGGTTTAATGATCTTCGCCGCTCTGGATTAGAGAAAGTAATGCAGGGTGTAACCAGCTTACAAGAAATAAATCGTGTGACTGGTGAATAGGTGATTTATGTTGCGGGCGTACTTTGCGTTGAAGTGTGCGTCTAAGTCATAAATAAGATTTGCAAGAGTGGTTGCCTGTTTTTATAAAGGCAATTGAAAAATAAAGGATGATGTGTATTTTATCCGTAAGGGTAGATACACGCCAAAAAAGAGAACTGACATGGCAGACAAGATTAATAAAGCGGAAGATACTCCGAATTTCCTTTACGAAGGTACCAATCGACGTGGACAAAAAGTAAAGGGAGAAATTCCTAGTAAGAATATGGCTTTAGCCAAAGCAGTGTTGCGTAAGCAAGGGGTTAATGTCACAAGTATTCGTAAGAAATCTAAGAATCCGCTTGCATTCTTGTCCAAAGGTAAAATTACGCCAATGGATATTGCGATTTTTACCCGTCAATTAGCAACGATGATGAAGGCAGGTGTTCCATTAGTACAGTCTTTTGAGATTGTTGCGGAAGGTTTAGATAACCCTAAAATGCGCGAAATTGTACTCGGCATTAAGGGGGAGGTCGAAGGCGGAAATACCTTTGCAGGTTCTTTGCGGAAGTATCCACAATATTTTGATGAATTATTTTGTTCCTTGGTAGCCTCCGGAGAGCAATCGGGTTCCTTGGAGACAATGTTGGATCGTGTGGCAATTTACAAAGAGAAGAGCGAGTTGCTAAAACAAAAAATCAAGAAAGCGATGAAGTATCCGATTGCCGTTATTGTTGTTGCATTGGTAGTTACAATTATTCTGATGGTGAAAGTTGTACCCGTATTTCAAGATTTGTTCTCTTCATTTGGTGCTTCTCTGCCTGCATTCACACAAATGGTTGTCAATATGTCTAAATGGATGCAGTCATATTGGTTCATATTGATAGGTGTGATTGTGGCGTCTATAGGCGCGTTTCGTGAGGCGCATAAGCGTAGTGAAAAATTCCGCGATGCATTGGATAAATTAACACTTAAATTGCCTATTTTTGGTGATTTGGTCTATAAAGCCATTATTGCTCGCTTTGCTCGAACATTGGCGACTACATTTGCTGCGGGTGTTCCATTGATTGATGCCTTAGAGTCGACCGCTGGTGCAACAGGCAATGTTTTGTATCGTAAGGCTTGTATGCAAATCCGAGAGGATGTTTCAACTGGGCAACAGTTGCAATTTGCGATGAGAACAACAAGTCGCTTTCCGTCTATGGCAATTCAAATGGTTGCTATTGGTGAGGAGTCTGGTGCATTAGATGCAATGCTAGATAAAGTAGCAACACACTTTGAAAACGAAGTAGATAATGCGGTAGATGGCTTAACTTCACTGATGGAGCCCATGATTATGGCAATCCTCGGTATTTTAGTAGGTGGTTTGGTTGTCGCTATGTACCTGCCAATTTTCCAAATGGGTTCGGTGGTTGGCTAATGATATTTGATTCATTAAGCATCATCGTTGCAACGCCATGGTTAGCATTTGTCATGGTTGGATTTGTGGGGTTATGTGTAGGCAGTTTTTTAAATGTTGTAATTTATCGACTGCCACGTATCATGGAAAATGAATGGCGAAATGATTGTGCAATTATTTTAAAAGATCAGTTACAGCCGAATCATACGCCAAATACGTATGTCCACATGACGCTTAGTAAACCAGCATCGAGATGCCCATCATGTGCACATAAGATTCGCTGGTATGAGAATATCCCGTTATTAAGTTGGCTCGCTTTGCGTGGTCGATGCAGTGCGTGTGGCGCATCGATTGGAATCCGTTATCCAATTGTTGAGCTATTGACGCTATTGGCATCGCTTGTTGTGTTGTCTGTATTTGGTCCGACAGTGAAGATGGTTTGTGCACTGGGTTTGACATGGGCACTGATTGCGCTGACAGGGATTGATTTTGATACGCAATTATTACCTGATCGCATTACCTTACCGCTTGCAGCCGCAGGTTTGTTTGTTAATGCTCAAAGTCTGTTTGTCTCACCAACCCATGCAATTTGGGGTTATGTTGTAGGATTTCTGATTCTTTGGGTGGTTTATTTCCTATTCAAAATCATTACGGGCAAAGAGGGTATGGGCTATGGTGACTTTAAGTTACTGGCCGCATTAGGGGCGTGGCTGGGACCAATGCAGCTGCCGCTGATTATTTTATTATCCTCGTTCGTAGGCGCTATTGTTGGGATTGTATTACTCAAAATCCGCAAAGAAAATCAACCTTTTGCTTTTGGTCCATACATTGCGATTGCAGGCTGGGTTTCCTTAATGTGGGGAAATCAGCTAGTCGCGGCCTATCTGGGAATTTATCACTAAGTCTATGTTCATTATTGGCTTAACGGGTGGCATTGGCAGTGGTAAGACTGTCGCCAGTGATTGGTTTGCCACTCATGGCATTGCTGTGGTTGATGCTGATGTTGTGGCTAGAGAAGTGGTGGCAGTGGGTCAGCCAGCATTGCTTGAGATTGCACAAACTTTTGGTGATTGGGCGTTGCTTGCTGATGGTACTTTGAATCGTGTCGCGCTACGCCAGCACGTGTTTGAACATCCAGAAGATCGTAAGAGATTAGAGCAGATCACGCATTCGCGTATATATGCCGCAATGGCACAGCAGTTACAAGCCGCGACTTCTCCTTATGTCATTCTTGTGTCACCTTTATTATTAGAGTCTGGCAAAACGGGGATGGCGAGTCTATGTCAGCGCGTTTTGGTCGTGGATGTACCTGAAGAGGTGCAACGTACTCGAGCGGGTGCCCGTGATGGACAAACCCCTGAATCCATTGATCGAATCATTGCTGTGCAAATTGCACGTAAGGATCGCGTGGCACTTGCTGATGATGTCGTGGTGAATGATGGAAATCTTCAGCATCTCTATCAGCAATTGCAAGTTTTGCATGAACGTTACTTACAGATGAGCGCAGTTTAAAAGGTTTTTGGATGAATTATGTTTTATTGGTTCATTGATCTTTAATAATTCTAACGTTAGCCAAAATATGGAGCCACCCATATGTCTAGTCAATCAAAAGCCAACGGTTTAAAAGTCAGAACGGAAGTCATGGGCGAGGCATTTGTACAGCGTGCTATTCAAAACACTACAATGTTGACTGAACCGATGCAGGATTGGATCAATGAGCACGCATGGGGATCGACATGGCAACGAGAGGGTCTACCAAGATCAACGCGTTCGTTGGTGACTATTGCAATGTTGGCCGCGCTCAAAGCTCCAAAAGAATTACAAGGACATGTTCGAGGGGCATTGAACAACGGCTGTACTGTTGGTGAAATCCAAGAAGTATTGTTGCATAGTGCAGTGTATTGCGGTGCGCCAGCCGCTCAAGAAGCATTCCGAGCGGCACAAGACGTGATTGATGAATGGCAACAAAACCATCCAGTTTAGTTTCTATTTAGCTTTGACGAAACAGTCGCCATGGTTGTAATGCGCCAATACTGACGGCAATCAAGCCAATGATAATCGCTAGAGATAATGGTTCGCCTAGCAGTGGAACTGCTGCCAATGCTGCAAGCAGTGGCGCCAATGCGAGAATACTGCCGACCTTGACTGCACCCAAACGCTCGGCTGCGCCAATAAAGGTCAACATGGCGATAATCACCACAAAGACACCTTGAAATACTGATTGTATGAGGATTTGTGAGATCGTTGCTTCGCCTAAGCGACTGGGTAAAAATAAGAAATATACTGGCAGATAAATCAACGTAGACAGTAATGCAACGCCAGACATTGCTTGCCATGGAGGCAGCATCCAACGTTTCAGTAAAGCTGTATAGATCCCCCAAGACATTGCCGCTAATACAAAAAATAAGTCGCCAATTCCCACTGCAAATCGATGTTCTTCAAACATCAACGAACTCATGCCAATGAGACCGATGGCGATGATGGTGAGGCTGATCCAGTTATCGCGACTTAAGGCTTCTTTTAAAATCACTAAAGCTGCTATAGCGGTCCAAAAAGGCAATAATCCGTTCATCCATATCGCTGCATGAGCAGCTGGTGCATGAGCGAACCCCGCGTAAACAAACGAGGTATATGCCACGCCGCCAACTAACGCCAAAGCAAGCACACGAATATCCAATAAAAAGCGCCATTCACGGCGATAAATTTGGATGGGGATTAATACTAGGCTTGCTGTAATAAAGCGTAGCGCACCAATATCCCATGTGGTCATAACTTGGGTCGTGCCAATACGTGACAAGAGGGTAAAACTTCCCCAAATCAGCATGGTGATGGCGAGTAGACCATAACCCATGAGACGGTTTTTTTTGTCTTGATCTAATGACGAAGAAAGACTTTGCGGTGGTTGATCTTCAGCGTGTTGCACGGAATAACTCCAGAAAAATGACGCGTTACGACGTTTGTCTTTGACGACAAGCTTCATAGAGCGCCATTCCTGTGGCGACACTGACGTTGAGGCTTTGCAGTTGACCTGACATGGGAATATACGCCAGATAATCACAATGGGTTTGGGTCAGACGACGTAATCCTGTGTCTTCTGCGCCCATGATGATTGCGAGTTTTCCTGTGAGATCAATGGTATGAATTGGCTTGGCATTTTCATCCAACAATGTGCCAACGGTTTGTATGCCTTGTTCTTGCAGTGCGCCGAGCGTACGAGCCAAGTTAGTGACCTGAAAGAAAGGCACCACTTCAACCGCACCAGCAGCAACCTTGCGGGCAATCGGTGTCAATCCAGCTGCACGATCACGTGGTGCGATTACGCCATGTACGCCCATCGCTGCTGCCGTACGCATACATGCGCCTAGGTTATGAGGATCGGTGACTTGATCCAGCACAAGCAACAATACATTTTTTGTTCGCTCAACCAATTGTGCTAAATCACTTTCATCGAGGGTTGGCGCTGGACGAACAGCCGCGACGATACCTTGATGTTGTCCACCTTCAGACAATTTGCTAAGCGTATCCCGACTGGCTTTTTGCACTGAAATACCGTGCGGTTCCGCTTGTTGGATGAGCGCATGTAGACGTTCATCATCACGACCTTGCAGAATAAATAAGCCAAGAATCTGTTCAGGCATCGTATTGAGGAGCGATTCAACGGCATGTAAGCCGAAATGATGTTCGACGGTTTTTGTTGGTTTTGCCATGATTTTCTCGAGGGATTACTTAAATATGTCAGCGAAAGCTGTCGTGTGAAATAAATTTTGCAGGATTGTGCCTATTCTAACGAATTTAGTGCAGAAAGCCTGAACATATTATGTAGAACGGACAGTTCATGTGACAAAGTTAATAAAAAACCGACTGTCATCAAGTCGGTTTTTTATATTGCAGGATGCTCGATTTATGGTGCGCTTTTTTGCTCATGGCGCAAGGCTTTGCCTCGACTGCGAATATTGAGCAGCTCCACGATTAAAGAGAAGCCCATTGCTGCATACAAATAATCCTTGACCACATGTACGCCGCAACCTTCAACAATCAACACTGCACCGACCATCACTAAGAATGCTAATGCCAATACCTTAATTGATGAATGACGTTCTACAAACTCGCCAATCGGTTTTGCGGCGAACATCATGACAAAAACGGATGCAACGACTGCCAAGACCATGACTACGATTTGATTCGATAACCCAACAGCGGTAATGACGGAATCTAATGAAAATACAATGTCGATGATGGCGATTTGGATGACGATTGCCAGCACACTTTTTTCTGCCGTTTCACGGAGAGTTGGATCTTTGTGCTCTATTTCACCATCTGTTTCCTCATAGATTTCGATAGTGCTTTTATAGACCAAGAACAATCCACCCGCGATCAAGATTAAATCTCGTCCGCTAAAACCATGTCCCAACAATGTAAATAAGGGTTCAGTTAAACGCATGACCCATGAAATAGATAAGAGCAACATAATCCGCGTCATCATTGCGAGCGCAAGACCAAACATGCGGGTGCGTTGTTGCAAGTGCTGTGGGGCTTTCGCAACTAAAATGGTCAGGAAAATGATATTATCGATCCCCAAGACAATTTCGAGGATCGTTAGCGTTAACAACGTGACCCATGCTTCTGGATCATTGATCCAACTTAAAAAATCCATAAAACGCGCGCTCGTTAATATATTGAATCAGGCTTAATTAGCTTGTTAAATCTGTAATTAGATAAAGTGATGTGGTTTTGATTAAGGGATAAAAACGATGAATTATTTTTATTGTCTAATAATGATAGCAACGATTCTATAGTTGTAATGTATGTAGTGATTTTTGAAAGCATCAGGAAAAGATTTATTATTTTAGTGTAATGCTTAAAAAGCACTTATTGAACATCACAATAAGTGCTTTTTAAATTAAATGTGTCTAATCTTAGCCTTCGAAGTGACACACATAGTCAACAACGCTAAGCGCTTCAATATCAAAGCTGCTGTTGCCATCGACATAGAAAGATTGGCCGCTACGGAATTGTTCCGTCGGCTTGCCAACACGGGTCACCTGACATTCGCCAGAGATAATTTCCATGCGTTCTGGTGCGCCAGTATTAAACGTGAGCTTAGAGGGTAGAATAACTCCAATTGTTTTTTTGCTGCCATCAGCAAATAAAACAGTATGACTGACACATTTCCCATCAAAATAGACATTAGATTTCTTGATGACACTGACTTGGTCGAATTGCGCGGGGGTCATAACACTCTCCAAAAAGATGGGGACATTCTAACAACCCCAGATCATGAGAACCAGCCTTAAACAGCAGGGAAAGAACAGAATATAGGGTTAATATGACCATTCAGATAAGTAATATGCTTGCCTTTTGTACAAGATCATTGGAAAGTCATTAAACTGCTCAAACATGAGATTATTGGTTTCAATTTAAAAGCGACTTGGTTAGTGGCTCGTTACTTTCTTTTCAAGCAAGCTGGTGTAAGATATAGTTATACAGATGAGCTGTTCAAGATTGTTTTTTATCGATGTTTTTCATCCTTGCTAAGAGGCTAGTTTGCCCATGCTGACGCGACTGAGTTTGCAGAATTTCACATTGGCGCGCGATGTCGTGCTTGATTTACATGCAGGTTTTACCGTCTTGACGGGTGAGACAGGTGCGGGTAAATCGATTCTGCTTGATGGCCTTGCCGCGTGCTTGGGTGAGCGGATGGAAGCGCAGAGTGTGCGATTTGGTGCGGATAAAGCCGATATTACTGCACAGTTTGATTTAAATAAGAGCGATGCGGCACGGGCTTGGCTGAATGAGCGTGAGCTACTTGATATTGATGATGAAAATGAAGTGCGGTTACGTCGCGTGATTCTTGCTGAAGGGCGGAGTAAAGCATGGATCAATGGCACTCCGACTAGTTTAGGCGAATTGCGTGAATTGGGTGAGTTGTTGGTGCAGTTATATGGTCAACATAGCCAGCAACAATTACTTAAACCTGAGTATCCGATGCATTGGCTGGATACAGCGGCGCAATTACAACCACAAACAGAGAGTGTAAGGTCGCTTTATAAATCATGGCAAACTTTGGTGAAGCAACAACAAAATGCTGAACGTGAGCGTGAGGCTTTACTTGCAAGACAAGCGTTGCTCAATGCACAAATTGAAGATGTGCTGCCGTTATTGCAGCAGGATTATGCGGATATAGAGCAAGAGCACGATCGTCTAAGTCATTTTGAAGGGATGATGCTGGATACAGCGGCTTTGCTGGAAGGCTTGGATGATGGTGAGGATAATATTTTATCGAGATTGGGTTCGTTACTGCGTCGTGCTGAAATGCAGGCCAGTCGTGCACAGGCTTTAGAAGCAGTTGCAACAGGATTAAGTTCGGCACAAACCGAATTGCAAGAAGCAGTGTCAACGCTTCGCCAGTTTGCCGATGAGCAAGTTTTAGATCCTGAACGACTTGCACAGATTGATGAGCTACTGGGTGAGTTTCATCGTTTGGCACGTAAATATCGGACAACGCCAGAGGCATTAAAACAAGATTGTGAAGGTTGGCAGGCTGAACTACTGAAGTTAGATGATTTGGCAGATGCTGATTCATTACAATTGAAAGTTGACCAAGCCGAGCAGGCATTTCATGCCGCAGCTCTTCAGCTTGACCGAGCACGTCAAACCGCAAGTAAGCCTTTAATTCAAAGTCTGACTGATCAAATCAAACCATTAGCATTGCCCGAAGCACGATTTGAATTTGAATTTTCGTCTGTGACTGCAAGTGCGCATGGCATTAGTCAGATTCGCTTATTGTTTAGTGCGAATCGCGGTGTGCCGTTGCAGCCTTTGGCAAAAGTCGCCTCGGGTGGTGAGTTGTCGCGTATTGCATTGGTCATGCAAGTCATGATTGCGGCACATGCCGAAGCGCCTGTACTCGTGTTTGATGAAGTGGATGTGGGCATTAGCGGTGGAACGGCGGAAGTGGTTGGGCGTTTACTGCGGACGTTGGGTGGAGATGTCCAAGTCCTCTGTATTACTCACCAACCGCAAGTTGCGGCACAAGGTCATCAGCATATTTTGGTTGAGAAGCAACAAGGTGAGCAGGCGGCAAGTCATTTACGTCAACTCACGGAGGATGAGCGTATCAGTGAGTTGGCTCGGATGTCTGGTGGTGTAGAGATTAATGAGGCGACATTATCTCATGCGCGTGGACTGCTCAGTGGTCGGCTCAATTCGACCGTTTAGCGTATTTTGAAAGGGATACAGAGGATTTTGCTGGTTTTGAGCCAGTACCAACTTGCAAAACTCTAGAAATACTCCATTTATTATCTTAAGACCATGTTAATTTTTATGGATATGACCATGCCCAAATATCTCACTCATCGTTGTTTGATTGCGCCGCGTGATGCGGAAGCAGTTGCGCGGGGCGATTTTTTTGCAGAAGCTGTGGTTTACATTGCGCGCCATGATGAAGATGGTGCGATGGGCTTGCTGCTCAATCGTCCCAGTTCGGTCGGCATCAATGAGCTATTGTCTGATCTGCAAATTGTTTCGGATCTCGTGAATCCGCATGCAGTGCTGCAAGGTGGACCTCTACGTCCAGAGGTTGGTTTTGTCATGCATACTGGACAACCTGTCTGGCATTCGTCCATTGCGGTCAGTGAAAACGTTTGCATCACCACCAGCAAAGATATTCTGGAAGCGATTGCGCACAACGAAGGCGTGGATAATTATCAAATCATGTTGGGATTTGCCAGTTGGTCGGCAGGACAGCTTGAAGAAGAAATAAAACGTGGTGATTGGCTCGTGTGTGAGCCTGATATGGAATTGTTGTTTAACTTGCCTTATGACGAGCGCTGGTCAGCTGCTGCGGCGAAGTTTGGTGTCAATTCACCTTGGCTGTCGAGTGAAGTCGGTCATGCCTGATTCTGATTTAGCTGACTTTGATTTAGTTGATTCGAATTTAAAGTATCGAAGCATTATGGCGTTTGATTTCGGTACGCAAAAAACGGGTGTCGCTTACGGGATGTCGCTCACGGGAACGGCATCGCCACTTGCGTTGATTATCATGAAAGACGGAATTCCAGATTGGAATATCCTCGAGAAAACAATTGCTGAATGGCAACCTGATGCTTGTCTGGTTGGGCTTCCTCTCAATATGGACGATACCGAATCTGAATTATGTTTGCGGGCACGTAAATTTGCGCGTCGCTTAAAACATCGATTGAATAAACCTGTCTGGATGGTTGATGAACGCCTAACGACGCGTGAAGCGCGCGAAGACGTTCGACAAATCAGCACACAACGACGTGGCAAAGCACCTGCTGCCGATTCGATGGCGGCAGTACTTTTGATTGAAAGTTGGTTTCGTGAGCCTGTGGGTGTGTTGCCTTAGTTCTTACCTAAATTTTTTCGAATATACGCACCATTGATAAAAATAAAGAGCTTTTCATGCAGGAACTTCAGCCCTCTGGACATCATCTCAATATTCAACGACGAACGTTATTTTCATTTTGTGTGTTACTGCATCTACTGCTGCTGACTTTTCTGACCACCGCGCTCATTCAACATCATCTCTTTGCGTTTGATTTACAACTGATGTGGCAAATCCATCAGTTTGCAAATCCAACCTTTGATCGTGCTGCAATTACGCTGTCTTATTTGGGCGGTATGCCTGCTGCAAGTGTGATGCTGTTGGTGTCATTGAGCTATGCTTATTTTGTTCGTTCTCGAAATGCATTATTTATTCTGATTTCCATGGTTGGTGTTGCAAATTTATCATGGTTGCTTAAAGAGTTAGTGAATCGACCTCGACCGATGTTGTGGCCGCGATTAGTACAAGATTATGGCGCGTCATTTCCCAGTGGACATAGTGTTTACGCGGCATCGTTTGCGTGTGTTTTTATCATATTGTGCTGGCGGACGCGGTGGCGATTTATTGTTTTGGTCTTCGCGTTGGCGTGGATGCTGCTCATGGGATTGTCCAGAGTCTATCTTGGTGTACATTTTCCCAGTGATGTTTTAGGCGGCTGGGCTCTGGGCTGGGCATGGGTACTTCTGGTTTATTTAGGGTTGAGTAGAAGGCGGTAATCCTTGTAAAAACGCTTTTATATGTAATAACGGATGAGTGTTATTGTTAAGTTTTACTCACCGATGCTTTCTACAAAAATGTCAAAATTCATTGTCGCCATTCGCATAAAAATCGGCTTTAATCAGACATCAATTTGTTTCACAAGGTGATGTGATGAAATCTATTATGAAAATCGCACTGGTTTTGTGTGCAGGCCTTTATGGTTCGGTGGTATTTGCCGCGATTCAAAGCAAAGAAATCCACTATACCGCTGCAGATGGTCGTCAGTTGGTCAGTTATTACGCTTATGACGATGCCATTAAAGGGAAACGTCCAGGGATTCTCGTTGTGCATGAGTGGTGGGGCCTGAATGATTATGCCCGTCGCCGCGCAACACAATTGGCAAAACTCGGTTATGCCGCGATGGCCATCGATATGTATGGCAATGGTCAACATACTGAAAAAGCGGGCGAAGCGATGGAAATGATGCATGGCGTGTTTAATGATGCCTCAACATCGATGATCCGCGCGAAAGCAGGACTGGATCTGCTGAAAGCACAGCCACAAGTTGATCCGACCAAAATCGGTGCAATCGGTTACTGTTTCGGTGGCAAAATTGTGCTGGATATGGCTCGCGCGGGTTTGCCTCTAAATGGTGTGGCGAGCTTCCATGGTGTCCTAGCGACAGCGACGCCAGCAAAAGAAGGCGTGGTGAAAGCAAAAATATTAGTGCTATATGGTGCAGCTGATACGATGGTTCCAGCAGCCGATGTCACGGCGTTCAAAGCAGAAATGAAAGCCGCGAATGTGCCGTACGAGTTCGTTGTTTATCCAAACGCTAAGCATGGTTTTTCAAGTCCTGATGCGGATCGTTTAGGTAAAGAAAATAAAATCGATGTCGGCTATAACGCGGAAGCGGATAAAGAATCTTGGCAAAAAATGCGTGAGTTCTTTAACGACGTCTTTGCTGAAAAGCATTAAGGTCCATTAAGGTTAAAGTGCAGAAATAAAAAAACCGCGGATCATTCAATCAGCGGTTTTTTACGATATAAGAAAAATTATTTCTTGTCAGCGTCTGTTGTAGCAGCAGTTGTTTTGGTGGTGTCTGGCTTGATCACTTTTTCGAGTTGAACTTCAAAGATCAATACACTGTTTGGTGGAATGGTGCTTGCACCAGTTTCGCCATAAGCCAATTTAGATGGAATGAAGAAACGATATTTCGCGCCTTCTTTCATTAATTGTAGACCTTCAGTCCAGCCTGCGATTACGCCAGTAAGTGGGAAAGTCACAGGTTGACCGCGTGCGATTGAACTATCGAACACTGTGCCATCGAGCATCTTGCCTTCATAATCTACTTGGACTTGATCATCTGCAGTTGGTGTTGCACCTGTTCCTGCGGTAATGACTTCGTATTGTAAGCCGCTAGCAGTGGTGGTGACGCCTGCTTTTTTGCCGTTTTCAGCTAAGAATGTTGCACCTTTAGTGGCATTGTCAGCAGCGAGTTTTTGGATTTCTTTCATCGCTTCTGCATCATGTCTTTCTTTGTACGCAACCAATGTTTTACGCATATCATCTTCGGAGAGTGCGCTGGCTTTGTTGCCATATCCATCGCGGAAACCTGCGAAGAATTTCTCAATATCCAAATCTGTGACGGCTTCTGCATTGCCTTTACCCATTAGATAGCCAAAGCTATAACCGACTTTCTGGTTGTCAGTACTTTTTGCATTTACAGCTGCTTTTGCAGAAGAAGATTTTTTTTCATCTGGATTTGCTGCATGCGCCAATAGCACGGGTGTCAATGCACCACCTGCCAAAATAACCGCTAATGCAACAGGGGCAAATCTACTCATATTGATATTCCATTGATCTTAAATTGATAGGATTTTGCGTTGATTAATTAGTAACCGTTCGTCGTAATTTATATAAGCTGCCTGTTTGTCGGACAAAGTATTGAATCAGCTGTCTATATATTCGATACCATCTTCACGTGATGCGCTTTATTTAAGCAAATTGCTTAATTTGTGCGCGTGCGTTTTACGGTTACAAAGTATGGCGATGTTATTCAATCTGACCCCACTTTGTCTGTAACTATTTTTTGATTCAAAGCTTTTTTTTGATTTTGTGTATTGAATGATTGTTTTCGGCGTGGAAGATAGATGAAAAGCTGGTTTCTTTAGCGAAAAGTCTACTTTTGAGGTTGGCATAAACTGTGCTTTGATTTAATCCTGATCAATCAGCGCATCGTTTTATGTGAGCCCGCCATAAAACAAGTTGTTGAAATTCGGTTTGGCGCTGTAAAACCAGCGCATGGAGTGCATGGTAAGGATGCCTTATAGCACCAAGCGAAATGTAATTGGGCATGTCTGTTGGGGCAGCGGCTATGAGTCACTGTAGCCGCTTCAAAATGACAGCCTATATTTAAAATTTTATTACCTTACCATCACTCTGGAGTCTATTATGACTATTGAACAAACCGCTACTGAAACTCTTGCAAAAGTTGAACAAGCTGCAACTGAGACTGTAGAAAAAGCGAAAGTTGCTGCAACTGAAACTGTTGAAAAGGCTAAAGCAACTGCAACTGCAACTGCTGCTAAAGCAAAGAAAGCTGTTGCAACTGAAGTTGCAAAAGCTGAGAAATTGGCTGAAGAAGTGAAAACTTCTGCAACTGAAGCAGTTCAAAAAGTTTCTGATCGCGTACAAGCAGAATCAAACAGCGTTGTTGAAAAAGTAAAAAGCCTGATTGCTCAATTGAAAAACATTCAAGCTGAAAAAACTTTTGCTGACATCAGCACTGAAGCAGCTAACCTGTTGAAAGAAGTTCAAACCAACGGTTACCAAGCTCTGAAAAACGATTACTCACTGTTGCGTACTGCAGTTGTTGGTAACATCGAAACATTGCAAGCAAAAAGCAGCTTGAAAACTTTCGTTGCTGACCTGTTGGCAAAATTGACACCAAGCAAATAATTGCTCGGTTGATTTAAGCGGATGTAAAAAAGCCACTTTAAATAAAGTGGCTTTTTTGTGGGCGATTGGAATTTTTTAGAAGTTAATTTAGCCTTTCAACGCCAATGGTTCAGGCAAAATCTTCGCCAGTTCAGCGCTCAATTCCGCCAAAGTATTGCCATGGGTTGGAATCAAAGTGACGTGACCGAGTTTGCGTCCCACGCGTTCTTCTTTGCCATAAAAATGCAAATGGGCGCCTGATAGCTTCAATACATCTTCGCGTTTTGGATGACGACCAATGATATTCACCATCATACACGTGCTAATCAGTTCAGTAGAGCCCAGTGGCAAACCTGCAACTGCTCGCATATGATTTTCAAACTGCGAACACACTGCGCCTTCAATGCTCCAGTGACCAGAGTTATGCAGACGAGGTGCCATTTCATTGGCCAGTAAACCATTTGCCGTGACAAAGAGTTCAAGCGTCAGCACGCCGACATAATTCAAATGATCGAGCAGACGAGTAATATAATCTTGTGCAATCGGTTGTAGAGCTTCACTGTTGGGTGCAGGCACAATCGAGTGCGACAAGATGCCGTGATGATGATGATTCTCTGCCAATGGCCAAGTACGTACTTCGCCATCTTGTCCACGAACCGCAATAATCGATACTTCACGATCAAACTTTACAAACGATTCCGCAATTAATACGCCTGCTGGACCGAGTGCTTGCCACGCTTCACCAATTTGCGCCGCATCACGCAGTACAAATTGTCCTTTGCCATCATAGCCGCCCGTTGCGGTTTTTAGGACTAAGGGCAGGCCCAGCGCGGATACGGCAAGTTGCAAATCCGCTTCGGATTCAATTTTACGGTACGCCGCAACAGGAATGTTGAGTTGATCAAACAGAGATTTTTCTGCAATGCGATTTTGTGCGGTTGCTAAAGCATGACGTGGAGGATGCAATGCTTTATTTGCCGCAGCTAAAGCCTCGACATAGGCGAGCGGCGTGTTTTCAAACTCAAGGGTATAGACATCCGAGCTTTCGATAAATTGCTTCAGTTCAGCGCCATTTGTTGCATCAAACACGTTGCCCAGCGCTGCCGAAGGGCAATCTTGATGCGTTTCAAAAAAATTACAGGTTAAATTCAGAGGCAGCGCCGCTTGAGCCAGCATGCGACCGAGCTGACCACCACCAAAAATACCAATTGTTTCAATACCATTATTTTTCATAAATTCAACAACATCACATCGGCGTTATAAAAAAATTGTTAAAAAGAATCTTTAAAGCAAAGACGAGTCGTATTAACCCGTTTGGCCTGGAATTGGATGCTTCCGCACTTTTTCAGTTTGCTGTTCACGAAATGCAGTAACGGCTGCTGCAATCTTTGGATTGTTTAAACCAATAATTTGTGCGGCCAGAAGTCCAGCATTGGTTGCGCCTGCTTTACCAATTGCCAATGTCCCGACTGCAATTCCCGCAGGCATTTGCACGATAGAGAGCAATGAATCGACACCATTCAAAATTGATGACTGGACAGGAACACCCAGCACTGGCAGATCAGTTTTTGCTGCACACATACCCGGTAGATGTGCAGCGCCACCTGCACCCGCGATAATCACTTGCAACCCGCGAGCACGTGCTGTGTCTGCATATTCAAACAGACGGTCAGGCGTGCGATGAGCTGAAACGACTTCGCTTTCAAATGGCACGCCCAGTTGCGTGAGCATTTGCGCAGTGTGTTCCAGCGTCGCCCAGTCAGATTGCGAACCCATGATGATGCCCACCAAAGGCTGATTGGTCGCGTCTGATGGATTTGATAAAAGAGCAGATTGGGTCATGGCGTTATCATGCAAAATTGACTGTAAAATAGACCGCGTAGTTTGACGTATTTCATGCAATGAACCAAGTGTTCGATGACATTTAACACATGTTTTACCGCATTCTGTCTGATAACGCCTGTATTTTAAGGCCTAAACCTTATTTATGCGCTGCGAAAAACAAAGAAAACCGCGCCAAATAAGCATAACGCCGCCCACAGATAGTCCAATCGGAATGGCTGTTTGAACATAAATAACATGAAGGGCACGAAAACCGACAAGGTAATGACTTCTTGGCTGATTTTCATTTGCCCTAAACTCAAGCCACGTGACTCAAGTAAACGATTTGCGGGCACCATAAATAGATATTCGAAAAATGCCAATCCCCAACCCATGAGTACGGCTTGCCAAACTGGGGCATTGTGCAGAAACTTTAAGTGTCCATACCATGCAAAGGTCATGAAAACATTAGACAGAATGAGCAGAATAAATGGCGAATAAGGCTGAGCCAGAAAAACATTTAACATCGTTTTTAATCTCTTGATGATGCGCATGGTTTCAATAAGGTTTGAGAACATCTACGTTGAAATAGTATCTTTTACTGATATGTCTTGCTATCGTGCTGTCCAATTAAAAACGATCACGGTGTTCATCCGACCAGTGCTTGGTTCGCTGCTTTGGGCGAGGTAAATGGGTCATGGGATACAGAGAAATATTGGAAAATTGAGGAGCGGTCATGCATCTGCATATCTTGGGAATTTGTGGGACATTTATGGGTTCGTTGGCACTGTTGGCGCGTGAGCTCGGTCATACCGTGACAGGATCAGATCAAAATGTCTATCCGCCGATGTCTACGCAACTGGAAAATGCAGGCATTACCTTAATGCAAGGCTACGATGCGAGCCATTTGCAACCGCATCCAGATTTGGTGATTGTCGGTAACGCGATGAAACGTGGCATTCCTGCTGTTGAATATATGTTGGATGCTGGTCTTGCGTACACCTCAGGCCCAGCGTTTCTTGCCGATCATGTGTTGCATGGCAAACATGTTCTTGCTGTTGCAGGAACTCATGGCAAAACCACAACGACGACGATGTTGGCTTGGATTCTTGAACAAGCAGGTCTGAATCCTGGTTTCTTAATAGGCGGTGTACCTCTTGGTTTTAGCCATAGCGCGCGCCTAGGTGGTGGTCTAAGTGGCGGCTTAAAAGAAGGCAAAGACTATTTTGTCGTTGAAGCAGATGAGTATGACTCTGCATTCTTTGATAAACGCTCGAAGTTTGTTCATTATCATCCCCGCACCGTGATTTTAAATAACCTTGAGTTCGATCACGCCGATATTTTTGATGATCTCGGAGCAATTCAAAAACAATTTCATCATTTGATACGTACGATTCCGCACACTGGGCAAATTATTCTACCTGAAGGCGTGGCAGCTTTAGATGAAGTGTTAGCAATGGGCTGCTGGACGCCGATTAGCAAAACAGCAATTCAAACTGTTGATACTAATAAGAGCAGTCAAGCTGAATGGCAAGCGATTTTGAAATCCGAAGACGGCAGCGCATTTGCGGTGCATTACCAAGGTAAAGAAGTCGGTACGGTCACATGGTCAATGACGGGCCTACATAGCGTCGCCAATGGCATTGCTGCGATTGCTGCTGCGCATCACATTGATATTGAGCCTGCGCAAGCCTGTCTTGCCTTGTCTAACTTTGGTGGCGTGAAGCGTCGTATGGAGTTGTTGGGCACAGTGCGTGGTGTCGATGTCTATGATGATTTCGCGCATCATCCAACTGCAATCGAAACGACGTTAGATGGCATTCGCAAGAAAATTGGCAATCGTCGCTTATGGGCGATTATCGAACCGCGCTCAAATACGATGCGTATGGGCAACTTTAAAGCCCAGCTCGCAGAATCAGCGCGCGTTGCCGATCAAGTGATTTGGTATCAACCAGCGGGATTGGATTGGGATTTGCAACCTGTTGTGGCTGCCGCAACCAATTCAGCGCAAGTTGCGAATGACCTTGATACGATTATTAACCGAGTGAAAACAGAAGCGACCGATGGCGATGTGGTCGTGATTATGTCGAATGGTGGTTTTGGTGGTTTGCATGGCAAAGTGCTGGCGGCGTTGGCTGAATAAAGATTTAGCTTATTACTTTTAAAATGTTCTCATAAAAAAACTCCTAGACAAAGGGAGTTTTTTTATGGTGTTTTGGAATTTTTTATCACTGTCTTTGGGAGTGTATCCAACTGTATCGAGGATACAACAGAATACACATTGCGAGACAGTGTAATTGTTGACCAGAAAAAATAAGGAAGTCTTAATCCGCTTTCAAATAAGGCCACGCGACTTTGAGATAAATCATCATCGACCACAGTGTTAGGATGACCGCGATATAGAGCAAGATATAAGACAGCGGTGTCAGGACATCAATATTCAATAAAAACACGGTAATCGAAACCAATTGAAAAGTGGTTTTTAACTTCCCGACCATTGATACCGCAACACTGGCGCGATTGCCGAGTTCTGCCATCCATTCGCGTAGCGCCGAAACCGTGATTTCACGAGAAATAATGACAATAGCGGCAAATGCCATATAAATGTTCGGCTGCCATTGCACCAAAACCACGAGAGCTGCAGCAACCATTAACTTATCTGCGACAGGATCTAGAAAACGTCCAAATGCCGAGCTTTGGTTCATGACGCGTGCGAGATAGCCATCAAGCCAATCTGTAATAGCGGCAAGCGCAAACAGGCTGGAAAGGACGATATGTCGTGTCAAACTGCCCGAATGACCCGCAATGCCAATTGCAGGCGGCCAATACGCTAGCAGTAGAAATACAGGGATAAGCGCAATACGTGAGAGCGTGAGGATATTCGGAGTATTTAGGATTTTACCTGCCACAGATGTTCCCCACGGTTTTTCTAGAAAGCATTTTGCCGAATTCAAATGCACGGACGGTTCTAACGATATTACCAAAGCATCATATCAGACGGGGAGGATGCGAAAAATCTTATTTTAACGCTCGCTTTATCCAAAATAGCCCATATTATTAAGATACTCCCACTGAATTGTAGCTTATTTTGAATACACCCTCATTGTCGAATAATTCCAACTCAGAACAGACTAGCAAATTGCCATCTAAAGAAATGAATGGTTTTGCGATTATCAAATCATTGCTGCCGTATTTGTGGCCTAAGCATGAGAGCGGCTTACGGATTCGTGTCGTAGTTGCGGTCGTCTTATTATTTGTCGCCAAGTTGACGACCAGCTATTTACCAATTCTTTATAAGCACGCGATTGATGCGTTGAGTGTGAAAAGCCCCGTAGTGCTCGTTGTTCCCGTTGCGTTAATTATTGCTTATGGATTGACGCGCGTAATGGCGCTACTTTTTGCAGAGCTACGCGACACGGTCTTTGCGCGTGTGCAGCAGCATGTGATTCGCGTGGTTGGCGTTAAAGTTTTCGATCATTTGCATCATTTATCACTTCGATTCCATTTGTCACGGCAAACTGGCGGCGTCAATCGTTCCATCGAACGAGGCACTCGCGCCATCGATACCTTGTTGTCCTATTTGCTATTCAGCTTAGTTCCGACGTTGTTTGAAATAGGTTTAGTCACAATCATTTTATGGAAATTGTTTAATGGCTGGTTTGCCTTAGTCACGTTATTGACCGTTGTGACCTATTTGATTTTTACCTTTACGATTACTGAGTGGCGCACCAAGTTTTATCGGGAAATGAATGAAGATGAGAGTCGTGCGAATACGCAAGCCATTGACTCACTGCTTAATTTTGAAACCGTTAAATACTTTGGCAATGAAACACTGGAAGCCAATAAATACAACAACCTATTGAAGAAACTTGAAGATTCATCAGTAAAAAGTCAATCCAGTCTATCGCTGCTTAATGTCGGGCAAGGATTCATTATTTCAGTGGGATTGACTGTGATGATGTGGATGGCGGCGCAGGGCATCCATGCAGGCACGATGACCATCGGTGATTTTGTCTTGGTGAATAGCTATTTACTGCAACTCTATGCGCCGTTGAATGGTCTGGGTTTCGTCTATCGCGCGATTAAACGTGCGTTTACCGATATGGAAAAAATGTTTGAGCTGCTCGCGGTCAATCGTGAAATTGCAGATCAACCGAATGCGCCAGCTTTATCTGTGCAAGGCGGTATGGTTGAATTTAAGGATGTGCAATTTGGCTATGATCCACGCCGTCAGATTATAAAAGGCATTAGTTTCAGCATTCCAGCAGGACAAACCTTAGCTGTTGTTGGCGCATCTGGCGCGGGTAAATCAACATTGAGCCGTTTGCTATTTCGTTTTTATGATGTGAATGACGGCGTGATTTCAATTGATGGTCAAGATATTCGCAGCGTTCAGCAAGAGTCGCTACGTGCCGCACTTGGCATTGTTCCTCAAGATACAGTTCTGTTTAATGACACGATTCGCTACAACATTGCCTACGGTGATCCTGCCGCAACTGCAGCTGAAATTGAACAAGCTGCCAAGCTCGCGCATATCCATGAGTTTATCTTAGCAATGCCTGATGGTTACGACACAGTTGTCGGTGAGCGCGGTTTAAAGTTATCGGGTGGTGAAAAGCAACGCGTCGCCATTGCTCGAACTATTCTCAAGAATCCTGCCATTCTTCTATTTGATGAAGCAACCAGTGCGTTGGATACACATACAGAGCGCGAGATTCAGGCGAATTTGCGTGAAGTCAGTCGCGGTCATACGACATTAGTCATTGCCCATCGACTTTCAACTATCGTTGATGCACATGAAATTCTCGTGATGGCGGATGGTCAAATTGTGGAGCGTGGCTCACATATTAATTTACTACTCAGTGATGGCAAATACGCAGCCATGTGGCGGCAACAACAAGCAGAACAACATTAATATGAATCAAGCACAGCGGAATCATTTTTTAACAAAGCAAATATAGTCCGTATTTTTAGGCAGGCTATACTCCATTTTCTGATTTTAAACCGATCTCAAAATATTGTTATCTGGATATAAGAAAAATGCCACTTGCCATCGTTCGTTCGATGTTAAACGAGTTTAGTCATACTGCTGCTGTTCCTTTACGCGATGGTCAGCAACTTCAAGTTCGAGTATTTGGTGCAAGCATGGGACAACCCGTGCTGATGCTGCCAGGTTTGGGAATGAGCGCAAGTCATTGGCTGCCTTTGATTGCGCCGTATGCATTCCGTTATCGTTTTTATCTGCCAGATTTCAGAGGCTTAGGTTTATCTTCTAGCCTCGCTTTTAATCAGGCGGATGTTTTCCAAAATCATATGGAAGACATTCAAGATGTGATCGCCCATTTTAAACTCAAAGATATGCTGCTTGTTGGCTACTCTTTGGGGGCAACGATTTCCATGCATTTACAGCGTGCGGGACAGTTTGAGCTCGTGAAGCGTTATCTCCACGTCGATCAAACACCGTGTATTCATAATCAAGATGACTGGCCTTATGGCTTGCTCGGAGAGCGACAAGAAGCACTTTTTAAGCTCATGAAAGAAGCCAACGTATTACTTGAGCAGAATCCATCGGCAACCTATTTAGGGGATGTTCCTGCGTCTATGCGGGGAGAGATTGTCGATAAAATTGAGCAAATACATGCTTTGCTAAGCGGAGAATCAGGTTTACAACCATTGCTCAAGCCACTGATTATTGCGTTGTTGCCGTTATCACGTAAGCTGCCACTCACTAGAATTGATCATATCCACAGTTATTTTGCTGCCTACACGGGCGAAGGCTACGATTATCGCCCGAGTCTCGAAACATGCACGACACCGATTACTCAAATCGTCGGCATGAGCTCCGATCTCTATCATCCTAACGGTCAAATGCACATTGCAGAATGTGCACAGCAGGTCAAAGTTGTGAAGTTTGATCAATCGGGACATGTGCCGTTCTTACATGAACCTCGCAAGTTTGTGCGCGTCCTCGGTGACTTCTTAGCAGATAAATAAAAGCAATTCATATTCTGGGTCACTTTCTTTAGAGACTCAGTATCATTTCCTTCATGTTAATCAGTCCTTCCACGTATACATTAACGTCCGAAATTTAGCCAAAAGCGTACGATTTTGTGAGAAAATGCTTACAAAACCATCATTCGGATTATAAATGAATGAAAGGCGTTGACACCTGATGGGAAACGTATAGAATGCACACCCACAGCGACGGTGAACATTTACTGAAATAGTAGATATAACAATAGCT
>JASLFQ010000048.1 GCA_030150595.1 Aquirhabdus sp. | reverse complement strand
GCAGAAAATCATGCAGCGTTTGTCACAACGTTATCCGATGACCATGTTGCAATGCTTGATCCACCAAGAATTGTTCCACGTGGAACAATCTAAAGATAAAGCTTTTGTTGAAGCGTGGGCAAATAGTTTGATGGAAGTTGTTGCAGTGAAGCTACCATCACTTAAGCCTGAGGTCAGTGTTGAGAGCTTTGGTGAAGGTGATAGCCAGCATTTCTGGCCACGATTAACAATACATGTGCATCAATTACCGCAGCACTATTTACTTGATTTGAACTTCTTTCAATCAGGCGAATATTCAAGATTAATGAGCTTGAGCCATCAATGGCGTAGTATTTTGGAAGAAGGTGCGGTGTTAAAACGTGGTGACAAACAATTCCAGATTAACTCCTTCAGTGAATTGTGGGATCATTTAATGAATGATTCTCGCCGTGGTGTGACGGTTCAACGCTATAAAGGTTTGGGTGAAATGAATCCTGAACAGTTATGGGAGACAACCATGGATCCTGAGAATCGTCGTATGTTGCGTGTGTCGATCCATGATGCGATTGAAGCGGATCATATGTTCTCGTGTCTGATGGGTGATGACGTGGAACCGCGTCGTATCTTCATCGAAGAGAATGCTCTGTCTGTCACCAACTTAGATGCTTAGTTGATGTTGAAATGAATGTGAGTTGAAAGAAAAATCGATGCCTAAGGGTGTCGATTTTTTTATGTGTGGTGTGCTTACTTCGGTTGGTTTATGGCTTAATTGGTATAAGATAATGCGTGCTTATTTTCATACACCAACAACTTTTGCTTATCTCTAAAGGGTTTCTTTATGGGTCTACGTGTCCATCATTTGAACTGCGGAACGATGTGTCCAGTCTGTGCCAAACTCATCAACGGCGAAGGTGGGTGGTTAGAACCTGCCAAAATGGTCTGCCATGTGTTGTTGATTGAAACGCCGCGTGATGGATTGGTTTTGGTGGATACAGGGATTGGTCGGCTTGATGTGGAAGCGCCTATTCGTCTGGGTCGTCCATTTTTGGCAATGATGCGACCATTGATGAGTCTGAGTGAAACCGCAGTGATGCAAGTTCAGCAGCTTGGATTTAAAGTCGAAGATGTGCGCCACATTATCGTGACTCATCTTGATCTGGATCATGCCAGTGGATTGCCTGATTTCCCTAATGCCAAAGTACATGTATTTGAGCCCGAGTTTGTGGCAGCGATGCATCCTGATTTTCGCAGTAAGTCGCGCTATTTACCCGTACAGTGGGCGCATAGCCCGCGTTGGATCAAATACCCTTCCAATGTTGGGGAAAGCTGGTTTGGCTTTAACAATGCTCATCCCATCCAAGGTCTGTCTGAAGACATTCTACTGGTGCCGCTGATCGGCCATACACATGGTCATTGTGGGGTTGCTGTGCGCGGAGAAGAGGGCTGGATGTTGCACTGCGGCGATGCCTATTTCTTTCGGGGGCAGTTGCAGCAACCTCCAGAAATGCCAATGGGGCTTCGCCTGTTTGAGCAAATGATACAAACCGAGCGTAAAATGCGAATTGAGAACTTGGCGCGATTGCGTGCATTACAACAGTCACATGGACATGAAATCAAAATCTTCTGTGCGCATGACCCTGTAGAGTTTGAACGATTTGTGTAAAGTCTACATAGAAATAAATGTTCCACGTGGAACGTAAGCAATAAAAAACGACACATGATGTGTCGTTTTTTTATTTGTGGGCGACAGTTAATGCTTTTATGCAGACTCAAGCTCATCTAACTGCATCATCATTTCCAGAAGATTTTCATCGAGCTGAGCAATGGCGGCTTGCGATTGCTGTTGTTGCTCCATGAGCTTAAGAAGCTCCGCCTTGCGAACGGCTTCATATAAGCCCGTATCAGCCATTGTTTGTTCAAGCTGCTTTAACTTTGTTTGGTGATCTTTAATTTCTTTTTCAGCTTTCTCAATTTTACTACGTAGTGGGCGAGTTTGCTCCCGCTTTGCAGCCGCTTCTTTTCGAGCAAGTTCTTTGTCGATGGGCTTGTTTGGTGCAGATGGTTTTTCAACTGATGGCGTTGCTACAGGTTCTTTTGCTGGAGCAATTTTAACTGGAGTTGGTTCAGCACTTTTGCTTGTGAGCGCTTTCTCTGGTTTTGGTGTCTTAGCGGCCATTTCTTGTTGGCGCGTCTGTTTCAGCCATTGTGCATAGTCAGCCAAGTCACCATCAAACGTACGGCACACGCCACCGTGAACTAAAAGTAAGTCATCACATACGCTAGCAATCAATTGACGCTCGTGAGAAACCAGAACAACCGCGCCTTTGAAGTCTTGAAGCGCTAACGTGAGTGCATGGCGCATGTCCAAATCTAAATGGTTTGTTGGCTCGTCTAATACCAATACGTTGGGTCTTTGCCAAACGATCAGCGCGAGCGCAAGACGTGCACGTTCTCCACCAGAGAAACTGCCACACACGGTATCCATGCGTTCGCCGCTAAAACCAAAGCTACCGAGATAAGCACGTAACTCGGCATCAGAGATTTTCTTACCTGCGAGTCGTCCTAGTTGGAGCATAGGGCTGGCATCAGCATCCAATGCATCCATCTGATGCTGGGCAAAGTATCCGAGATTCAAATGTTCACTGGATGTACGCTCTCCAGAAAGCGGATCTAATACGCCTGCTAAGGTTTTAATCAGCGTTGATTTTCCTGCGCCATTCATCCCAAGTAAACCAATGCGACTATCTGGTGTGAGTTGCAGACGGATGTTGTTCACGATAATGGTTGTGCCGTAGCCAGCATTCACTTCGTCCAATTGCAGAAGTGGCGAACTCATCTTGCTTGGTTCGCGGAAGCTAAATGTGAAAGGGGTATCGACGTGTGCTGGAGCAAGCTTCTGCATACGCTCAAGCTGTTTAACCCGACTCTGGGCTTGCTTCGCACGTGTGGCTTGTGCACTGAATCGATCAATATACTTTTGCAGATGGGCGCGAGTGGCTTCTTGTTTTTCAAATGACTGTTGTTGCTGTGCGAGACGTTCAGCGCGTGTTTGTTCGAAGGTCGAGTAGTTGCCCGTATACAGCGTGACTAAGCCTGCCTCAATATGGATGATATGGTCAGTGATTGCATCAAGGAAGTCACGATCATGCGAAATCAGAATCAGTGTTCCTGCGTAGTTTTTTAACCATTCTTCTAGCCAAAGAATCGCATCCAAATCCAAATGGTTGGTCGGTTCGTCGAGGAGGAGTAAATCAGAGCGGCTCATCAGCGTTCGCGCTAGATTAAGGCGCATTCGCCAGCCACCTGAAAAGCTTGAAACGGATGCTGCTTGCTTGACCGTGGTAAAGCCTAATCCCGCCATCATTTGTGCTGCGCGTGCTGTCGCTGTATAACCATCAATTTCACCAAAGCGCTCATGCAGTGCACTTAAGCGATCTAAGTCCATGGTATCTGATTCATGCTCGAGTTGTTGATTGATCGTCCACCACTCTTCATCACCTGAGAGTACGAAATCAATCGCGGCAGTTTCTTGGCTTTCTACTTCTTGCGCCATATGAGCGACTGTCCATGTGGCTGGACGAGAGAGGTTGCCAATGTCGGCTGTAATTTCCCCGAGGAACGCGGCAAACAATGTTGATTTTCCCGCACCATTGACGCCTGTTAAACCGACTTTCCAGCCTGGATGAATCTGAAAAGTTGCTTTTTCAAATAGTAAACGTCCACCACGGCGGAGTGCGAAATCTTGAAGCTGAATCATGGATAGGGCCTAATGAATGCGGGCGAAATAGAATCAATATTGAGGCGCGTATTGTAGTTTCTTGTCGATAGAATAACCAGCAAAAGGATGGCGATTGGTATTTCAGGCAATCTCTTTTCTAGGGTGCTATTAACCACTGCCATATAGAGTATTGATTATAAGAAAAATAAGAACCAAGCTCTGATGTTTTGTAAAACATCGATACATTGGAGTGATGACTTTAGCCATTGAATATACGCTCACATTAAGAAGAACATACAAGGCGCATGTGAATGAAAATGATTTGGCTATAGGCAATGTATTGAACATGAATATTGAATTTACGAAAGTGCTTAACGTCTGATTAAACCTAATTTGTTAGTTGTGAAACGTCGACTCTCTTGAGACATAACACTTGCGTAATATGAAGCATTCTTTAGCGATGTCTCCTCTTTTAATTTATCTATTGTCGAACAAGTCTAAAGGGGTAGTTGGCTGACAAAGTGTTACAAATAGCATCTGTGCTTAAGGAGTTGAATAGCGATTTTGCTATCTAAAAAGGGAATGATATGATGAACATCAAAATTAAAATGACTGTCGCAGCAACATTATCTGCTTTAGCAATGTCTTCTTATGCGCAAACCATGTGCGTTTTTGATCCTTTAGGAAGCTCTGGTGATAACTACTCATTTATGCGAGATTATGCGCTTGCGGCCAAACAATGGGGCGCAGATATCACCTTAAAACCTTATTCAGATGAGCGACTCGCTGCAGCAGATTTTAAGTCTGGGCGATGCGATAGTACGGCAATGACAGGGATTCGAGCTCGGCTATTTAATAATTTTGTAGGCACAATCGATTCTGCTGGTGGCGTCATCAATAATGAAGAGACGAAAACAATCATTTCGCTGATGGCTAATCCGAAATTAGCGCCTGATATGTTGAGCAATGATACCGAGGTTGCAGGGGTATCGACATTGGGTTCAGCGTATGTGATCGTGAATGATCGCAATATTAATTCATTACTTCGATTGTCAGGCAAGCGTTTTGGTGCTCTCGATTATGATAAGGCCATTCCTTATATTGTTGAAAAAATCAATGGTGAGGTTGTTCCTATCGAATTGAAAGAGCTAGGTCCGATGTTTAACTCAGGCAAACTGGATGTCATTTTCGTTCCTCTTGTTGCATTTAAACCGCTTGAGTTGGATAAAGGTCTTGGCAATAAGGGCGCAGTTGTTAGATTTACTGTTGCTGCGACGACCTATGATGTATTGATACATCCTGATAAATTTCCTGACGGTTATGGTCAGAAGAGTCGGACGTGGGTTGCTAGACAGTTAGACAGCCAAATGTCAGAAGTACGTAAAATAGAAAAAGGAATCGATTCCCGCTATTGGATGGATTTGTCTCCAAACGTCATTCCAGGATATTACAAGATCATGCGTGAGGCTCGTCTTGGTCTGACCAAGGATGGTGTCTACAATAAGAAGATGACTGGTATTCTCAAGAAAATCCGTTGCCGCCAAGATCCAACGAATTCTGAATGTCCATTGACAGACGAGTAATGGACTTAGGTAAATGTAAAAAAGCTCTTCACTTATTATATAGTGAGCGCTTTTTTTATTTTCAAGTAGTACAAATTATAGCTCTGTATTCAAAGACCTGACAAAATCTGAGATAGAGTTTGCAATATGTATCTATTTTTAGGAAAAAATATAAAAAATTGGCGTAAAATGATATAAACAGTTCTGTAGATTTGGAATGTTGAAAGAAGGAGCGGAATGCCTCCGCTGTATATAAGGACATATATGATGAATACAAAAATGAAACTTCTCATTGCTGCAACGTTGACTGCAATGGCGACATCCTCATATGCACAAAAAATTTGCGTCTATGATCCGTTAGGATCGTCAGGTGATAGTTATTCTCTGATGCAAGATTATGCTGTTGCGGCTAAGCAGTGGGGTGGAGATATTACGTTGAAGCCTTATTCTGATGAAAAGCTTGCAACTGCTGATTTTAAGTCAGGCAAATGTGATGGTACTGCGATTACAGGAATTCGAGCGCGTGCGTTTAATGATTTTATTGGAACGATATCATCACCAGTCGGGGTGTTGAACAATGAACAAACCAGAACCGTTATGGCACTTGTGGCTAATCCAAAATTGGCTTCTGATATGCGGAGTGGTGATACCGAGGTTGCGGGGGTCACGAGCATAGGCTTCGCCTATATTATGGTCAGAGACCGAGTAAATAATACGATTCCGAAATTAGCTACGCTCAAGTTTGGTTCTTTATCGTTTGATAAGGTTCAACAAATCTGTATCGAAAAATTTGGTGGTACGGCAGTTCCTCTTGAGCTAAGCGAAGTTGGCTCGGCGTTCAATAGTGGTAAGGTGGGTGCTGTTCTGCTACCAGCGATTGCCTTTAAGCCCTTGGAGATTAGTAAGGGAATGGGTACTCAAGGCGCGATCTTCAGATTCCCTGTTGCTCTAACGACCTATAATTTGTTGATTCATCCTGATAAGTTTCCAGATGGCTATGGTCAGAAAAGTAGAGCTTGGTTTTTAGGACAGTTGGATCGTCAAATGATGACAGTCAATAAAATTGAGAAAAGCATTGAGCCACACTACTGGGATAATCTTCCAACAAATATTGCGCCAGGCTATGTCAAGATTCTACGTGAATCGCGAATCAGTTTGACTAGAGAAGGTATTTACAATAAAAAAATGATCGGACTGCTGAAGAAAGTTCGTTGTCGTCAAGACCCAACGAATTATGAGTGTCCATTAACGGAAGAATGATTTGTGTTGAATCATTCGTAGGTATCCAAAATAAACTGAGAAACCTTTCGTGTTTTCATAGATTAGCCGTTGTGCTGGTCTATGGAAGCGGCATTAGACGTTGCAATTTTTATTTTGTGGAGTAGACGGGGCGCAATTATTAAGATCCTTCCGCCCGATAACTCGGCGTTTTCCCTGCCTGCATTTTCGGCGCAGTCCCTTCTTT
>JASLFQ010000030.1 GCA_030150595.1 Aquirhabdus sp. | reverse complement strand
CAAGGTTGTCAGTCATGGATTTGTCAGTTTTGTTATGAAATGCAACCTCGAATTTAATTTTATTTCGGGGTCTGTGCATGGAATTTATTACAGGCAACTCAGCAAATCTATCGAAGAGTTTATATTCTAGAGTTGCTAATTATCGTCATAAAATTTTTGTTGAACGCCTAGGATGGGCACTGGAAACAAAAAATAATCAGGAACTTGATCAATTTGATCGTCCAGATACAGTTTATATCATTGCGCAAGATCATCATGAGCAAATCCATGGGTGTGCGCGATTATTGCCAACAGATAAACCCTATCTTTTAGGGGAAGTATTTCCGCAACTTATACCAAATGGCTTACCTTTGCCTAATTCCAGTGATATCTGGGAGTTATCTAGGTTTGCCGCCGTTGATCTTGCCAATCAACATAGCATGAATGATGGGCAGTTTTCATCGTCAGTTGCGGTTGGTTTATTGCAAGCAGCAATTAATTGTGCCGCAGCTAAAGGTGCCAAACGGATTATTACCGTTTCACCCGTAGGAGTGGAGCGATTACTGAGGAAAGCAGGATTCTACGCTCATCGCGCAGGTCCACCGATGATTATTGACGGTTATCCGCTTTTTGCTTGCTGGATCGAGGTTGCGCCAGAAAATAAAATCTGATGAAAGCTCACGTCATCAACTAGGCACAGAAGTAGGCATATGAAATTTGCCTAAAAGTGCATAAATGAGCATAACAATAATCTGCAAAACAAAAATGATCTAATAAGAAGACTCATAGCATATTTGACTTGAAGTACTGGGCAGGGCCAGTACTTCAAGGATATTTATCGCTTTTATGTCTATCGAAATGTTTCTCCCGCGTATTAAAACCTTAGAATTCGGTTTCTTGTTTAATACTTTGCGGCAAGTCATTTGTTGATTTTGAAGTAGATGTGTCCTCATCAGGATCTTGTGGCGGATACTTCTTACCAAAGATTACTTTGCCTTCGATAGAAAGCGAGCTGAGGCTTTGAATAAGAGTCTTACCTTCGCTGGATACTTTAATCTTAACAGGCATATTTCGATAATCTGGTGCAAGCCAAATATCTGCAGTTGCAGGTTCTCCGCTGAGACTATGACCTTGGATATGTAAAGTTCTTACAATTCCTACGGGTAGTTTTAGTTGTTCTTCATCAAGTAATTCAAGATGAATAGGGAAAATACCTGTACCGTACGTTACTTGAATATCCTGCGGTTTATTGTCATATGCCAACGCCATTTGAAAACCTATGCTCGAAATATCCTGAATGCTTGGGTTAAAGGACATTTGTTTCGGATTACTAGGTCTTCCATACGTCATAACCATACTATTGCGATTAAATTTTGCAAAGCGATTGATGTCATTATTCAATAGGACCTGAAAACTTTCGGGTTCAAGACCACGTGATGTGATTGAACCTTCACTCGTCATAGAGCCTTTCATGCCCAATAAAGTCGTTGAGTCGATAATACTGTAGTGCCGACCTTCCATATGCCATTCACGATTCATATTGAAAGGAAAACCAAGAGCAGTTGATTTATATTTTGCGTGAATTTCGGTAGGAAATGGGGGCGCTGTATTTGATGACTGTTTTGCATTATTGATGCCTGACGCGACTGATGCGGCGGCTGGTGTTCCTGTAGTTGATGAAGTAGAGGTAGTCGATGGAATGACATGTACAGTCGTGTTATCGATTAAAGTATTTTGATCGAGATCATAGGGTGGCGTTGGATCTTCTGTGCCATCGCTTTGATCATCATCAGAGGTATTTTCTTTGGGTGTAGTAGGTGCAGTCATAAGCTGCGTGTACAAATCATCAGATTGCTGTTGAACGGCTTTATTATTCGATGCTTTAGTTTTGGCAGATTTCTGAGACTTGGATTTATTCTGAATAGGTACTATAGGTTTCTTTGGTTGAACCACAGGCTGATCTTTGATCAGACGAATAGTGATGATATCAGGTGATTTCTTCTGGTCAGATGCAGTTGCAGCATCTAAATTTAAACTGACTTTAGGAACAAACTCTGCTTTTTTACGGGCAAGCACCTGATCTGGTGTTTCAGGATGCATGAGTTGGCTAATTTTTTCGCGTAAGGTATCGATAATTTCTTGCCAAGACATATCCCACACAATGGGTGCGAGCGCGGTGACGTGAAGTAGTATCGATACTATCAATGCAATGATGACGAGATATTTGCGTCCGCGTTTGAACATAAATGGCGTCTACATTTGGTCAGTGATTTATATAATTAATCAAGAGTGTATCAAAATGTGATTGGATATGTGTTTGTATTATGATGTTTATTGAGGTGTGTATTGATTTTCAGATTGCATATTCAGTGTTGTATTAGATCAAATAGTTGCACTCCTGCTAGGGCAATGCTTGCTTGCAATAATAGGTTCTGAGTACTTTCTACTCCCACTCCTTTGATTGCCTGATCACAGCGCAAGAGTAATTCTAGCCAGTTTGCAGTATGTTCACGTTTAACGCGTTTCATTGCTTTTTGATAAAGGCTTTGTCGATTTGACCAGATGCCAAGCGCCTGATAATTAACGTGGCTTGATTGATCTAGGAGTTGCATAAGTAAACGCATTTCGCGAGAAATCGTCCAAAGAATAAGCGATTCAGCTTCACCAGATTCAAACAAATAATTGAGGATGCGTACAGTTCGTTCTACATTGCCTTGAAGTGCGGCATCGGACAAATCAAACAGGCTATAGCGCGATTGATCTGATAGAGCAGGTAAAAGCTGCTCTACGTCAATAGTCTTGCCTGAGTCAGAGAGAAATGAAAGTTTTATTAAAGCCTGTTGTGCCGCTAGAAGGTTGTTTTCAGTTTGGGTTAATAACATTGTCCATGAAGTGGGCGTGAGCTGTACATTAAGATTTTGGGCTTGTGCATTCAAAAAAACTTGGCGTTCTTTATCATTTTGGATGGCTAGTGAAACTACTAAACCATTCGCATCTAAAAGTTGAAAAAATTTTGTTTTTTGCCCAGCATTGTCTTGCTTTGGCATGTTTATGATTAAAATATTATCGCCAGTATGTTGCATGTAACGTTCTAGTGCCAACATTCCAGCTGCATCAGGCTTATGGCTACCATGAATTTCCAGTGCCATCGTATTTGAGAATAAAGATAAGTTATCCAGTTGAGCAAGTGCTTCGCGCCAGTCAGAACTATTGGTTAAATCAAAGCGATGTCGCTCTATATCATGCTTTTGCCAATGTTGACGGCATTGATCAAGTAAGCTCTGTGCTAACAGGGGCTCATCACCGTGCAGTAGCCATGCACCTTTCATGTTCTGAATGCGTTGCTGTGCACTTTGATAATCCGCTTTCATTCAGCTATTTCTCTTAAACTTTTGCTAATGACATTAGCTTGTCGATTTGGGAACGGCTGGCATACGACCCGTTGCTAACTGTCTAACGATCTGCTGCGCTGCACCTTGATATAAATCAGTTTGTAGTAAGTCTTCTTGCTGACTTGGGATACCAACAGTGTTTTGATTGTATTGGAAACTGCGGTGAGAAATAATTGTGCGTGTTGCTGTGAGAGGATCACCTTGTGCATCTTCCATACGGAAATCCACTTCAATGCCAATTGTAATTTCTGTGAGTGATCCGACTAATTCTTGACGAGTTGGGCGAATGGCGAGAATGTGCAAAATTGGGGTGTTAGGTTCATCAAGTTTAACTTGAAGTCCAATTAATTCAGCTCGAAGCCATTTGGTCAGTAAACTATCTTTTGGTGCTTTAACTTGTAGATGATGGTATATCTCAGGAATACTTCCAGAACCGCGTAAATGAAAACCGCAAGCACCGAGGAGTAATACCAAAGCAACCAATATGGTTGCTCGGAAATTGCTAAATATATTGTCTTGGATTGCTGTGGTTTTAATCATCATTCTCATATCCATTGGTATTTACAGCATGATTTTAAATAAGCGGTTGTACATAAATCATCGCGCGAATATATTAATTTGTAACATGTCACATTTTTGATCAAATGTGACATGTTCATAGTTATCTATCACAATACAAGATTAACTAATCGATTCTTCACAACAATTTCTTTCTTCGGTTCACTGGTTAGAAACTTCTGAATTTCTGGTAATGCTTTTGCGAGAATTTTAAGCTCATCATCACCAATATCAAGCGGGACTTCAAGTTTACCGCGGAGTTTTCCGTTAACTTGTACCATGATGTTTTGAGTTGATCGAACCAATGCACTTTCATCTACAATAGGGAACAATGCAGCGGTGACATCGATGTCAAATTGGGTTAATAAATCTTGCGCCAAATGGGGTGCAAATGGGGCAAGCATAATGAGTAAGCTTGTTAATGCTTCGCGGGCAACTAAATAATCATTTGCATTTGCGGCTTCAAATTTACCGATCGCATTCGAAAGCTCCATGAGTGCAGCAATGGCCGTGTTGAAAGACTGACGGCGCTCAATGTCATCTGCAATTTTTTGAATCGTTTCATGTAACTTTAAGCGTAATTCACGAGCAGATGTACTTAATTTGGACGTATCTACTGCGGTGAGATTTTCAGCATTTAACTGTGCGGATTGTAAATGCAAGCTGGTTTGACGCCAGACACGTTTTAAGAAACGGTTTGCACCTTCTACGCCTGCATCTGACCATTCCAATGATTGATCAGGTGGTGCAGCAAACATCATGAAAACACGCGCTGTATCGGCACCAAATTGATCAATAATGGCTTGTGGATCTACGCCATTATTTTTTGATTTAGACATTTTTTCCATGCCACCGATTATCACGGACTGACCATCAGCTGTAAGTTTCGCAGACAAGATGCGGCTACGGTCGTCTTTTTCCAAAGTCACATCTGCTGGGTTAATCCAAGTTTTCTTGCCAGCAGTGTCTTCATGATAGAATGTGTCTGCTAAAACCATACCTTGGGTGAGGAGGCGAGTAAAAGGTTCATTACCCTGTACAACACCTTCATCGCGCATTAATTTATGGAAGAAACGCGCATAGAGCAAATGCAAAATCGCGTGTTCTACGCCACCGACATATTGATCAACAGGCAACCAGCTTTGTGCCGCTTGTGGGTCAACAAGACCGTTTTGATATTCTGGTGAGGCATAACGTGCATAATACCAGCTTGATTCGACGAAGGTGTCGAGCGTGTCAGTTTCGCGTTTCGCTGCTTTGCCACAAGATGGGCACGTTGTTTCATAAAAAGATGGCATTTTGACCAATGAATTGCCTGTCGTCTTGCCAACAGATGTTGTGCCTGATGGCTCCGGCAATCCATTGG
>JASLFQ010000022.1 GCA_030150595.1 Aquirhabdus sp. | reverse complement strand
CTCGATGGCATCGCAGGTGGAGGTACGAAACCTGGATACTTGACAGTATTCGGGAATCCTAACTCATGCAAAAATGCATCAAGAGGCGATTGAAGAATTGCGACACCTTCAACGTGTCCCAAAAAATTGTGAGAGTTATCTAGGAAGTTGCCGATTGATACCAATTTTGCATTGCCGCCGAGTAGGGTATAACGGCGGTACGCTGCGCGCCAAGTTGACTCAGGGATTAATTTATCATTACTTCCGTAAAACCAAACAGATGGAATTTGTGTGTGTGCGCCGAAGTACCCAGCGGTATCGGCCATGCGATCCACAGCGTCCGAACATTCTTTAATGCCCATGCCGCCATTAAAATTAATTAATCCTTTAACAGACGGGATATTTAGCGTGCCCACAGCAAGCGTATTGTATCCACCAAAACTCTGACCAGCGACGATCACACGACTGCCGTCGATATAGGGTTGATTGCTCATATATGCAATCACACTGCGAATGTCTTCTGCGTTATGCATATTTCCTTCGACAAGATCACATCCATTTAGGTTTTGTTTTCCTTCAGAACCCGCATACCCTCGCATCATTGGTTGGACGACAGCAAAACCTCTCGATAAAAAGTAGAGACTTGCAAAAGAGAGTCTAGAGCGTGGTTGGTTTCTTGGTGGTTCGTCAGCGTTCCCATGATTGATAATGACGAGTGGAAAAGGTCCTGTGCCATCCGGTGTGTATACAGTGACCTGAAGCTTTATCGGAGGGATGTTATCGGTCGGTACTTGGAGGATTCTTTCGTGAACGTCTGGTACTACAGCTTGGAGTTGACTTGCGCCACGTTCGGCATCTTCATCTAACGTTGCATATGTTGTATGGCAATAAAAACTGATGAGACTGGCACAAAAAAAAGCGGAAATTATTGTTCTAAACATTGCCAGGTCAATTCTCTTTATCGATGCATTCATAGTGCCTAGCCATCTGTGTCATCTGTCTAGGTTGGTTTGTTGGATTTTCAATATGCGGGTTCGGCGTATCATTTGAAGTTCATTTATCTTATCTCAATCATCTTTAAATTGATCAAAGTATTTAGAAAATACCATCATGAATTACAGAACTCGTATCTCATTGACTCATTGCAAAGGTTAGGATCATGATGTGTAGTATTCCGTAGGAAACGGGAAATTCTTTGTAAATGGACTGTATGTTGGTCACAAAGATGCATCTGAAAGAAGGAATTGGATGATGACAATAAAAATTGGAATCAATGGTTTTGGTCGCATTGGACGAATGGCATTTCGCGCGGGCTGGGATCGAGCAGATTTTGAATTTGTTCAGATCAATGATCCTTCGGGTAGCACGGCGACCCATGCGCACTTGCTGAATTTTGATTCGGTGCATGGTCGCTTTAAACATGAAGCACATAACGAAAATGACTTCATTGTCATTGGTGAGCGACGCATTCAAGTGACGCATCATCAGACGATAGCCGATACCGATTGGTCAACATGTGATGTGGTGATCGAAACCAGTGGCAGAATTAAAAACGTAGCCGCAGTTCAGGATTATTTAAATCAAGGCGTCAAGCGCGTGGTCGTTTCTGCGCCAGTGCAAGATGCTGGCGTATTGAATGTAGTCATGGGTGTCAACGATCATCTTTTTGATCCTGCTAAACATCGTGTGTTGACCGCTGCATCGTGCACCACGAATTGCCTTGCACCCGTGGTGAAAGTCATCCACGAACATCTAAAAATCCGTCATGGATCCATGACAACCATCCATGATCTGACCAATACCCAAAGTCTTTTGGATCAGGCGAATGATGATTTGCGCCTTGCACGCGCGGCGGGTATTAGCTTGATTCCGACGACGACAGGTTCTGCCAAAGCTATTTCTGAGATTTTTCCAGAATTGAAGGGTCGCATTAATGGTCATTCAGTCCGTGTACCACTTGCTAATGCCTCACTGACGGATTGCGTGTTTGAAGTCGAGCGAGCGACAACCGTTGAAGAAGTGAATCAGCTGTTAAAAGACGCGGCAAATGGCGCGTTAAAAGGTATTTTAGGATACGAGGAACGACCATTGGTATCCGTCGATTACCTGAGTGATCCACGTTCGTCGATTATTGATGCGTTGTCCACGTTGGTGATTGATGGCACGCATGTGAAGATTTATGCGTGGTATGACAATGAATGGGGTTACTCAAACCGTTTGGTTGAATTGGTGAAATTAGTCGGTTCGGCTGGCTGATGGCACGCGATTAATAAAGAAGGATACTTGATCATGAATACTGAAAATAATGTACGCGCACAAGTTAGTGAAGCGGAATGGGAAGCGCGGGTTAATCTTGCGGCGTGTTATCGATTGGTGGCTCATTTTCATTGGGATGATTTAATTTTTACCCATATTTCAGCGCGTGTGCCAGGGCCTGAACATCATTTCTTGATTAATCCTTACGGCATGTTGTTTGATGAAATTACGGCATCGAGTCTGGTCAAAGTAAATTTGGCAGGCGAGAAAGTCATGGACAGTCCGTATAACATCAATCCTGCGGGATTCACGATTCATAGCGCTATTCATGCTGCACGTGAAGATGCCAAGTGTGTTTTGCATGCGCATAGTATCAATGGTGTTGCGGTGTCTGCCCAGAAGGAAGGTTTGTTACCACTGTCACAACAGTCGATTTTTGTGTTGGCATCATTGGCGTATCACAATTATGAAGGTGTCGCACTGCGTGATGAAGAGAAACCACGTTTGGTGAATGATTTAGGTAATAAGAACTTCTTTATGTTGCGTAATCATGGGTTGTTGACGCTAGCAGAAACGATTCCTGATGCGTTTTTGTTTATGTATTTGTTTGAAGCGGCGTGCATGATTCAGGTTCGTGCACAAGCGGGCGGTGGTGAGTTGATTCCGATTGATCAGCGGATTATTGATGGGGCGATGGCGCAAGCGGCGGCGGTGACGCGTGGGGCAGGCGGGGCGTTGGCGTGGCCAGCGTTGCTGCGGAAGTTAGATAAGATTGATCCGAGTTTTAGGGATTGATATGGAATGCAAAGTGATGGGCTGAATGAAGCCTATCCTACGATTTTTGACTGATGAGCATGAGTTGATTACACAAATATGAGAAATATATTTATTGGGGGCTGTCTGATTTTTATGACAGTGCTTATGTTTTTTGGTAATGATTTTATTGATTATCGTTTTAAGAAAATAGCAACGAAAGCCATGCAACTAGAGTGTGCCAAAAATTGTGCTTCGCATGGTGTTCGTCTGGATCAGCTAATTGGCCCGAAAGTTTTAGAAAAAAAGGAACATAGGTTGTATGAACATTTTGTTTTTTCATGGCAGACGAAGACCAACCCCATAATAATACTAAAGTTGGATTACACTTCACTTAAAGGTGATCCAGACAAATTCAATTTCCAGTGGATGCCGCTTTGACGCTTAGTCCGCGTAGGATGGGCTTCAGCTAAATAGGGTGCGCACGGCGCACCGAACAGATAACATTTTCCGAATTGGTGCGCGGTGCGCACCCTATTTATGATTTTTTAAGAAGTATAAATAGAACCTATAGTGCTTAGCGCACCTAGATAAAGAACATTTAAATAATTAAAATCTAAATAATATTCAATAAAAAGAGCAAACAACTTGTCCAACTATAGGCGAGCAAATACAAAAGGCGGAACGTACTTTTTTACATTGGTCAGTTTCAAACGACGTAAAATTCTGTGTGATGAACCAATGCTCCAAGCAATGCGAGACGCTGTTAAACACGTTCGCCAAAATTATCCCTTTGAAATTGTTGCATGGGTTACGTTGCCTGACCATATCCATGCGGTATGGACTTTGCCAATCGATGATTGTGATTATGGTAAACGATGGGGATTAATCAAGCGGTATGTATCCAAACAATGCCCAGAATATGAAGCACCCTTAGAGATGCTTTCATTATCAAACATTCAGCGTAATGAAAAAGGAATATGGCAACGTCGATTTTGGGCGCACGAAATTAAGAGTGACATTGATTTTGAAAAACATATGGATTACATCCATTTCAATCCCGTGAAACATGGGTTGGTTGAGAGCGTCATGGATTGGCGTTATTCCACCTTTCACAAATGTCGTGCGGCAGGGTTATATTCGGCAGATTGGTGTGGGTTGATGCCTGAAGGTGAATATGGTGAGTGTATTTGATTGTTCGTGTGATTAAATGAAAAAGGTGCGCAATGCGCACCCTATGTCTATCTCAAACCACCGCTGACTTCATCGCCAAGCGACGCGGCGCTTTCGACGGAAACGCATGACGCAGGATTCGCCAGCCGACTTGTGCATATTGGCTAAGGAATGAACCTTCATTGTAGTGTTGACCATAACGCTTACAAATATCTTTAATCTCTACCGATAATGCCTCATAGCGCCATGCAGGAATATCAGGGAAAAGATGATGTTCAATCTGATGGCTCAAATTACCCGACATGATGTTAAAAAACTTGCCGCCTGTTAGGTTCGATGAACCACGAATTTGACGCATGTACCAATGGCCACGGCTTTCATTTTTCAGCACGCTTTTTGGGAAAATCTCGGCATCTTCGGTGAAGTGACCACAGAAGATAATTGAGAACGTCCACACGTTACGAATGCCATTCGCCACAAAGTTTCCAGCGAAAACAGGCAGGAACATCGGGCCTGCGATCAATGGAAAAAACACATAATCTTTCAGCAATTGTTTAATCATTTTTTGTTTGGTTGGTTCAAAT
>JASLFQ010000043.1 GCA_030150595.1 Aquirhabdus sp. | reverse complement strand
CTTAGCCGTCATCGTTTTAGGGCGCCCACAAGGGGAGCCCCTACTTTGAGTTTCATTAAGCCTTCTGACTCTTCGGCTTCATCATTTTGCTGGTCAACACGCCATTTTCACCAAATAGTGTTTTTTTCCATCTTGCAAGTAATGCATCGGTATCGTGATGACTTGGATGGAAGTTTGGTTTAAACCAATCTAAATATTGTGGCACTAACGTAGAAAGCACACCTTTGACACCAAAAATATAGTTGAATCCTTTAACATTTTGACGAACATTCAGCAGTTGCCCATCTTTAGCAAGCAACCGTGCCTGAAACCACAGAATGACGGCAAAGAAAACGACAGTCGTTGGAATCATGGTTCCTGCACGTAGCAAGTAGCCGCCGCCAACGGTTTCATAGACATCAAACGCGACATTTTTATGTTCATTTTCTTCAACAGAATGCCAAAGATAGAGGTTGCGAATCTCTGGGGAAAAACTGTCGATCAGCTCATCATCTTGTAGCAGCATCTCGGTAAAAACCGCTGTGTAATGTTCTAAACATGCCGTAACGGCAAGATGAAAGATTGGCGGTGTTGCGCGTTTTACGAGACGTAGCAGGAAGCCAACATCACGATCTAGTTTGTCAACTTGGAATCCTTGCACAGTTGCAGCGTCGTTAAATGCTTTATGCGCGAGTGAATGCAAGGCTTCTTGACCAATAAAACCAGACACATCGGCTTTAAGTGCGGGATCTGTGACTCGGTCGCGGTAATGACGGACTGCTTCGACAAAAAAGAATTCACCTTCGGGAAATACCGAAGATAATGCAGTAACGAATGTGGTGCGGAACGGATCATTCCCGACATAGTAGCGCGGCACGTTTTCAGCAGAAAAGTTGAAGTCGATTCGGCGTGGCGGAATTTTCGCTTGTGCTTTAGCTGCTGGCGCTTTTGGCGTAAGCTTAGCTGTGGTCGGGTCTATTGTGGTAATCGCGCTCATGGGATATTTCCTCTGGTGAACAATCGTACACCAACATTATGTGACTAATAATCTGTGTGATATAGTTCCGAGCACGACATCTTTCTGTCACTTCACGCCAGTATGCCGCTTATGCGTTTAACGTCTACTAACCCTGCTGCACCCAAGATTCTCGCCGTTTATGTCGGCTTGTTGGTCGATGTGGTCGCGCGCTTGAATATTTCAGCGGAAGAATTGCTGGAAGGCAGTGGTATTGCCCCAGAGCAGATTAATGACTTGCTTTGGTATCTTGATTTCGATGTGTTTAAGCAGTTGTATGAGCGGGCAATCCTGTTGACCAATGAGCCGGGTTTGGGTTTTCATTTGGGCATGCAAATGAAGGTGTCCTGTCATGGATTGGTAGGCTTTGCTGCGATGATTGGTAAAGATGTCCGCGAGGCATTAGAAGTGGCACAGCAATTCGTCGGCGTGTTGTCGAATGCGTTTTGTTTGCTTCTCGAAGTTGGTGACGAGACTTCTAGCCTTTATTTTAATGAAGTATTTCCAGAGTTCTCGATCGGCGAGTCTGGCGTGATGGCCATTGCGCTGGGGTTTGCATTGATGGGTGAGGCGGTTACGGGGCAGCGGTTGGAGGGTGTGGCGGAGTTTACGTTTAAGCGACCTGATTATTTTGATCGTTTTGAACAGTTAATTCCTGGTGAGGTGCGTTTTGAACAACCACGTACCCGACTGATTTTTCCAAGTGCATACTTGGACTTGCCATTGATTATGGCTGATCCGATGACTGCGCGTATGGCACGCGAACAATGTAAACGTGAACTAAACGCGGTGACAAAAAATAGTAGCTTTAGTCGCTTGGTCAGTGAGCTGGCTTATGATGAGGCCTTGGGGTTTTGTACGTTGGAAGAGGTTGCGGATAAGCTACATATGTCGCCGCGCACTTTACAGCGTCAGCTCGCGCAAGAAGATAAGAGCTTTAGCACGGTAATTGACGCATTACGTCAACGCAAAGCGACAGCCATGTTGAAGCAGCGGGAATTGAGTTTAGAGTCGATTGCTGAAAAACTAGGCTATACCGATACTGCAAATTTCACCCGTGCCTTTAAACGTTGGACGGGAATGACGCCTAGAAAGTTTACGGACTAGTTTTTCAAAGTGCATTTAAACGTAAAAAAACCGCCCTGCGTCGATATAACGAGGGCGGTTTTTTAATAGCCATCTTTTAGGGTTGGACTGGAGTCGTGCTTTGACCTGTTAAGAACACATCGAAGTTGCGTTCTTGAAAAATGGGTTTCATCGCACCCAGCGATTCAACATGTAGATTTTTAGGCACCAAAATCATCATCTGCTCGCCTTGTTTAATGCGAGTATCCAAGTCGCTATCGGTCCATAATAAATGACTTTGCTGTGGTTCAAAGCGTAGTCCGTCTTTGATCTGTGCCGCGCCATTATCGCCTTCCACCGTCGGCCAATCTTCAACCCAATGAATTGGTTGTTTGCGATCCAGCATAAATGGAATATCGTAGTAATAATTATGGTAAAACACGAGCGACATATTCGGTGTGAGATCGCTGGCAAACTCCATTTGGTCTGCGCTGGTTTTGTGATCTAACCATTTCACAAGTAGCGTGACGCTTGAGCAAATCAGGAGGCTAGAGATTAAAGTCACCTGAAATGCAGTGAGTTTATTGCGATAAAGCAGTGTACTGATCGCGACCACGCTAACAATTAAAACAATCGCAAGCGTGAAAAGTTGCAGGAGTTCATCGCCTGAAAGTTGACTGGCGACCTTAGGGATATAAGGTAATGCCAATAAAGCAATTGCGATGACCATGACAAAGATCAAGCCACTCCAGTTTTTAAACTTGTCACGATATACAGCGATGGATGACGTCTTAAAAATATTGTGCAGTACCATCGCAATATAAATCGCTAATGGCGGTGCTGCAGGCAGGATATAGCCTGCAAGTTTCGATGGCGGAATGGAGAAGAAAACGACAACCGAGATCGTCCACCAGACTAATAGTCCAAAAATATTTTTATTTAAAAGCGTGCCAGCCGTTTTCCACGAATATTGTTTGCCCACCAACAATAACCATGGCAAAAAGCTAATTGCCAAACAGCCTACATAGAAAAACCAAGGTTGCTTGTTGTTAAACTGCTTACCACCAAAACGATCAAATTGCTGTTCGATAAAGAAATAATGTAAGAAGTTTGGATATTTTTGCTGCGCCAAATAGAGCCAAGGCGATACAATTGCTAGAAATAAGATTAGCCCAAGTGGATTCAGTAGCGCAGGAATTCGTCGCCAATTTCCTGAAACGATTAGCCACGGCAATAAAATCATTCCTGGAATCAGTACGCCGATTAAACCTTTGGATAGCAACGCCAAAGCGGCGGCGAAATAGCCTAAGAATAAGCTCTTTTTCTCGTTTTTTACGGCATAGTCTGCAAAAGCAAAAACCGTGAGAGAAATCCAAGCCGCAACCAATAAGTCATGGTTAATATACTGACTGCTACCATAAAACAATAAGCTGGTCGCCAGTACCAATACGCTGCTGCGAGCAAGTGATTGGCTGATCTTTGCTTCGGCATGACGGGATACAAACCAGAAAATACTGAGCAACATGACCATGCCCGCAAAGACGGGAACCAAACGCATCACCCAGATATGTATACCGAAGGCTTCCATCAATCCGCCGCCAATCCAATGCAGAAGGGGTGGTTTATGGAAAAATGGCACGCCATCAATACGCGGTGTCAGCCAATCGCCCGACTCAACCATCCAACGTGTGATGTCGGCATAGCGTCCTTCGTCAGGCACAGCCAATTGGCGAATACTGGCGGCAATGCCAAGCCAGAGTGCTATGACGATAAAAAACACTTTATTGGAGCGAATGGAAAACATGATTTCTCTCAGTTTATTTGGTACTAAATCTATTTCGGGTGAGCGGAGGTATCAAATGCAAACTGACGGCTCAGAATAAAAGTAAACATCGCAGTCAATATAATAATAAACGGCAGACCAAGCGCAATGGTAATCGATGTGAAATGCAGCATCAAAAGCAACAGGGATTCATTCAAGATAAAACCGAGTACGGCGACCAAAATAAAACGCGGCAAGGTTTGCTGATGTGACACATCACTTGCCTCAAAACTAAAGTAACGATGACCAAAATAACTGACCCAAAACGCAATGACGAATGCCACTAAGTTTGCCCACGCTGCAGGCATGCCTTTATTGGTAAGCGTGATCGCAATACAGTAATGCGTGATTGCCGCCAAAACGCCAATCACCCCGAAGCGCATCAGTTGACCAATGGTTTCAACGATGGACTTCTGCTTAGTCATTTTGCGGTGTCGCTTTGACTGCGCTTGGTACAGACTGGTTTGAATGAGATTCAATCATATGCATTTCGTGTGGTTTTGCAGGGTTTTGCTCATCATATTGACGCGCAATGATATATTTCGGACGACCCTTGGTTTCGTTGTAAATCCGCGCAATATATTCACCGAGCACACCGATAAATAATAATTGTATGCCACCTAAAAGCATCATGCCTGCAGCGAGTGTTGTCCAGCCGGGCAGTGTTGTACCATCAATGAGGGCGTCACAGGTGATGAAAATACCGTAAGCAAGTGCCATAAAGGCGATGAATGCCCCTAAAAACACACAGATTCGCAGCGGCAGATCAGAAAATGCGGTTAACCCTGTTAACGCCAGACCCGTCAAACGTTTCCAATTAAAGTTCGATTCGCCCGCATGACGTTCTGCTTCGGTGAAATGAACACCAATACTGCGAAATCCAACCCACGCATACATGCCTTTCATATACAACGTACGCTCTGGCAAATTACGGAGTGCTTCTACGACACGTTGATCCATCAAGCGAAAATCACCTGCGTCAGCAGGAATATCAATAGAAGACGCTTTATTCATTAACCAATAAAATTTACGCGTTAACAATTGCTTGATTGCACCTTCTGTTTTTCGATCACGGATGCCATACACCATGTCATAGCCGCTACGCCATAAGTCGAGCATTGTGCTAATTGCGCTAATGGGATGTTGGAAGTCAGCATCAATCAGCAACGTGACATTGCCACTGACTTGATCCAGACCTGCGCTGATGGCGGCTTCTTTACCAAAATTCCGCGAGAGGGCAAAAACTTTCAGTGGATATTGTGCTAGCAGTGGTTGCAGGGCCGCAAGCGTATGATCTTTGCTACCGTCATCGACCACAATAATTTCATAACGAACACCGAGTTCCGTTAAGTTTTTGGCGAGTGCAGGGATGAAGTGTGGAATATTGTCAGCTTCGTTATACGCAGGGATAACGCAGGAAATAAAAGGATTTTCACGTGACATTTAAAGCTCTCCTGACCGCTTCGATGCAAACTGTGTAAACGTAATATCGCGTTTTACACAATCTTGAATAAACTGATGAGATGCAAGGTAGTTATATTCGCGTACGCGTGCGGATGCGATGGTGTCGGTTCTATCAGACTTATCTACTCCGGGATGACACATGATGAGCAGGCTGTTCTGAACACCCTTGGGATCAAGGATCGTGGATTTACCGCCGTTTGCACGACTGAGCCAATGTTGTACTAATGCTGGATAAGGGGTGATGTTGGAAAAATCATAAATGCCGCCAAAACGCGCATTCTGTTTAAAATGTAGCTCTTCACATTCAGAAGTCAGTGCTCGCGCACCCAATAAAGACAATGCTTTACTTTTAATGAAGAAACCTGGTGTTTCTACAGTATGACTCAGGTTTCGAATCCAGCCGCTAAAGCCCTTATTGGTTAAGAATGTTAATAATACATCACGAATAACAGGGAATTGATGCACATGTTGATGACCGTCGATAAAATCAGGTGCACGTCCCATCACATCAATAAAGCGCTGCCATTGATAGGCGAGGGTTTTTTCAATTGCAGCTTTAGACAACCCTCTTAACCATGCGTTGAGCATCAATCTTCCTAATGCCATAGTTAGCATTTCATCAGCAAAATCATGCGTCAGATTAAAGTGTAGACCGATTTGGGTATATGGATGAGCGCTTCGAACTTCGCGTAATTTCTCTCCATGCGCATCCCAAAATGAAGATTGCGTCATGCACGATGTGGCTTGCAAACGACCGTCTTCGATCAGTTGCAGAATTGCCTGACTAATAGGTCTATTCAGTGCGTAATCATCCGCACAAAAGAAAACGGTCGACATAGGTTGTTGGGCGATCACTGCAAATAAAGTTCAAATTGAGGTCAACTGTAACACAATATTTTTGAGAACTTTTTTGGATTTAACGAGAAAGCATAAAAATTGATGATTTTCCAAAAAAATGACCCACTAAAATCGATTTTTACATTAGCACGCGAGACTTAGCAAAAGCATATATTGCTATTTCGAAGAATGCGTTTAGCCCTTAAGCATTCGAAACTCAAAACAAAATCCGCCATGGTGCTCTAGATTGCGTAGAGTCACTCGGGCATGATAGCGCTCTGCAATCTCTTGGATAATGGTTAAACCTAAGCCGCTGCCAGTTTCTGCTTGACCCAGTACGCGATAAAATGGATCAAATACGCGTGTCAGCTCGGCTTCAGGCATGCCCGCGCCACTGTCTGTAATGTCAATGATGGCGAATTGTTCAGAGGCATACATCCGAATATCCACCCGCCCGCTGATGGGTGTGTAGCGGATAGCGTTACTGATTGCATTTCTCAACAAGGTTTGCATATCTTGTGCCGCCGCATGCACCCAAATTTCTTCTTGGTGAATGACGCCTAAATCAATCTCCTTTTGCGTCGCAAGGGGAAGAAAGTCGACCAGTACTTCTTTGAGCGCGACAAGTAGAGAGATTCGTTCGATTGCACCAATCATCCCACTTTGCTGTCTGGCTAAGCTTAGTAATTGTTCAAGTAAGTTTTGTGAGCGACTCAAACCGAGTCTAAGTTGGCTGACACGCTCGGTACCTTCTGCTGATAGCGTTGTGTGTTGTAGGTTTTCTGCTTGTAGCATCATTGCGGTAATTGGCGTTCTTAATTCGTGCGCGGCATCAGCAATGAAACGACGTTGTTGCGCCATGCTATTCGATAAGCGGGTTAATAACTGATTAATTGAGTTCACAAACGGTAAAATTTCTCGTGGAATTTTTTGGTCATTTAATGGTAGCGGCACACCGTCTTTTTGTTGATCAATATGGCGTGCCAATTGAGCAATCGGTTTGAATGCTTGGCGAATGACAAGTGTAATAACCAATATCAACATCGGTAATAAAATGACTAATGGAATGAGCATACGTAAGCTCGTATCTTCGGCTAATTCATTGCGGACTTCAGTCCGTTGTCCGACGACAAATCGTTGGCCTGTTGATGTACTACTGACGAGGACACGCCATTCTTCGCCGTGACTTTCTATTGTAGATAGTCCATTTTTGATTGATGGTGGTGTTTGTAGCCAATGTAACTCGGTTTTGTTCGGGGTAAATGAAACGGGCTGAATGACAATCTGAGCCTCTTGAAGTTCAGTGGCTTGTTCTGTTTTGATGAGAGATTCTTGTTGGTTTGGATCAAGAGGAATGTGATCGGGCTGTTCGATTTTTGGTCCATCAGTATAGCTTGGCACAATGTTGTAGCGATTTTCTGATATGACTTGTGCCGTTAATTCTAAATTATGATCTTGTAGGGCGAGCGCTTCTTTGCGTGTTGAATGATACACGCCGAAGGCCGCTAATGAGCCAATGAATACAATTAATCCAGAAAAACAAATAATGAAATAGTTGCGTAGGGAGCGATATTGTTTGAAGTGCTCATGGTCGATATTTACCACAGGATTCGTGTTCTTTTCAGTGTTGGACGCTCGTGATAGATTCACGCTTGTTTCTCCACCATCCAGCCAACACCACGCACATTGGTGATCACCTTTTGTCCAAGCTTTTTCCTGACACTATGAATAAGAAACTCAATGGCATTACTTTCAACTTCTTCGCCCCAGCCATAGACCGTTGTTTCAAGTTCGCTGCGCGAAAGAATGGTTCCTTTGCGTAGCAGTAAAGCATGTAAAAGTGCATATTCACGTGCGGATAGGCGCGCGCTTTTTGGTGTGGTGTCCTTGAGCATTGAATCAATAAATGTGGCTTCATGGCTGGCAGGATTTAATGTGATTTTACCATTGGTTAAGATGGGCTGAGCTGATCCTTGTTTTCGTCGACTGACGGCGCGAATCCGCGCTAATAGCTCTGATGCTTCAAATGGCTTAACTAAAAAGTCATCGGCCCCTAAATCTAAACCTTGCACACGGGACTGCACATCGTCTCGCGCGGTAATAATAATAATCGGTGTTTCTCCGCCTTGCTCACGCCAGTTTTTGAGAACGGTAAAGCCATCCTGGTGAGGCAATCCTAAATCAAGCAAAATCATTTGATATTCTTCCGTGCGAAGTGCTGCGTGAGCCAGATTCCCATCGGCGACATGATCTACCGCATAGCTGGCATCTCGCAATGCAACCTTTAAGGCATCGGCAATCATGCCGTCATCTTCGACGAGTAAAATTCTCATAAGATTATCCAAATGATTTGACTAATATTTCTAGTGTATTCATTTTCCTTCGATTGAAGGCAGTACTGAATTACAATAAATGATTCTGCTTATTAGTATACTTTGAATATTGTTGCTAATTTATTGTTTTGAGTTCGCTTAACACAGATACCAGTTTTGATTTTAGTATTTTTATGTGAGTAAGTTATGAGCGATTCGCACGATCACCATCATGCGCTGGAAACCCAGAACGAAGGTCGACTTTGGATTGTACTCTCGTTGACGTGTTTGTTTTTGGTTGCAGAGGTGCTCGGTGGCTTGTGGGCTCATAGTCTGGCGCTATTGTCAGATGCTGCTCATGTGTCGACAGACGCTGCGGCAATTGCCATTGCGATCATGGCGATTCGCATGGGACGACGACCTGCGGATGAGCAGCGAACGTATGGCTATTATCGTTTTGAAATTCTTGCCGTGATCTTTAATGCGCTACTGTTGTTTGCAGTGGCGATTTATATTTTATACGAAGCCTATTTGCGCATTTTTAATCCGCCCGAGTTGCATTCGACAGGCATGCTGGTGATTGCGATTTTTGGGCTGATGATTAATGTTCTGTGTATGAAAATCATTACAGGAGAGCATGATAGCTTGAATATGAAGGCTGCATATTTAGAAGTTCTAGCGGATATGATTGGTTCGGCTGGGGTGATTGTCGGTGCGCTGGTGATCTATCTGACCCATTGGTGGTGGGTGGATTCTATTGTTGCAATCGGAATTGGCTTATGGGTTTTGCCGCGGACTTGGCGACTTCTAAAGCAAAGCGTTCATATTCTGCTTGAAGGTGTTCCTGAAGGTTTGCAGATTAAACAAATTCGCGAGGCTTTAGTTCAAATCAATGGTGTAGAGAGTATTCATGATCTTCATGTGTGGTCGTTAACCGTCAATAAAGTGTCGCTCACAGCGCATTTGGTTTGTCCAGAGCGTCCGATGCAAGACGTGCTGGAAGATGCGATGGATTTGCTTGCGGAACGCTTTGCGATTTACCATGTGGCAATTCAGTGCGAAGAGCATCGCTGTGCGATGAGTCGTCCAGAAGTGGAACATTATCAAGAGGCTGAAGAGTCGGCGCATGAGTATTCGCATACAGGCTCTACTAGTCATTCGCATCATCATTGATGTGAGTCGTGCAGATTGTCTGCACTAATCGCTATGTCGCTAGTAATTCTTTAATCATTTCGCTATAATCCGCCACCTGCTGTAGTGATGCACGGCAGAAGCTTTTTTTAAGCACTCTATTTTTTATGCATCTCGGAGAAGAAACATGGCGTTAACAAATACTGATCGCGCGGATATTATCGCAAAATTTGCACGTGCAGAAAACGATACAGGTTCACCAG
>JASLFQ010000010.1 GCA_030150595.1 Aquirhabdus sp. | reverse complement strand
GTTTCACTTCGATACCAGCGATGATTGGTGAATGTGTTTGGAAAACACGTTCAACGCCAACACCGTTAGAAATTTTACGTACTGTGAATGCAGAATTGATACCACGATTTTTGATCGCGATAACAATACCTTCGTAAGCCTGAGTACGCTCACGGTCACCTTCTTTAACTTTTACTTGAACAACAACAGTATCACCAGGCGCAAATGCTGGGATATCTTGTTTCAACTGCGCTTTTTCAACAATTTGAACTAATGGGTGCTTGCCACTCATCGTATTTACTCCAAAATTGCCACATGTTCATCAAAATGAATCATGCAACTGAGGAAAGAGGCTTTAGCTTATGAGATTTTAATATTCACAAACTGGCGCATATCACTCGCTAAGTTTATTGTCCGCACTTTTTATCGTAGCGAACACACTTGATGGCTTACCATCATCGACTGAAAATCAATTCGCTTGAATCGTCCCTCTCAGTCACGGGAATACTTTAAATCTTCTTACTTAATGCTTTTTTCAAAAGTCTGTTGGGCTACAGCTGCATCTTTCTCAGCTTCTGCAATCCATTTTTTTTGCTGCTTGGACAGCTGGACATCTTTTAAAAGTTCAGGGCGTCTCTCTTCAGTACGCGCCATACTTTGTAAAAAACGCCATTTTTCAATCTGGAGATGATGACCGCCTTTCAGCACTTCAGGCACATCCAAACCTTCAAACGTATCAGGCTTTGTATAGTGTGGACAATCCAGTAAACCCGTTACAAACGAATCCTGTTCCGCCGAAGCATTGTCACCCATCACATCAGGTAACCTGCGAATCACACTGTCCATCAACACCATCGCAGGCAGCTCGCCACCTGTTAATACATAATCACCAATTGACCATTCTTGATCGACATACAACTGAATCAATCGCTCGTCGATGCCTTCATAGCGACCACAAAGCAAAATCACACCATCGTATTGCTGTAACGCTTTAACACCCGTTTCATCGAGCTTTCGACCTTGGGGTGATAAATACACCACAGGCACATTCGCAAGACCTTGAGCATTCGCTAACTCTTTAGCATGGCGTATGGTTTCAGCCAAAGGCTCAGCCATCATCACCATACCAGGTCCACCACCGCATGGGCGCTCATCGACACGCCGAGAAGCATCATCGGTAAAATCACGTGGATTAAGGCAAGTCACACTGACTTGACCGCGACCAATCGCTCGACCTGTAATACCAAAGTCACGCAGCGCAGCAAACATCTCTGGGAAAAGGGTAATGACTGAAAACCACATAAACCCACCTGCTTTTCAGACTGCTTCTTCAAGATAGTTGCAGCGCGATGAACGAACTATCTGAACCACTCTACGAGTAGTATCAATAATCTACGCCCCAATTCACATCCATACGACGTGCAGTCATATCAATGTGACGAATAATATCTTTGTGCCACGGTATTAACCGCTCGCTCTGATCGATACTTCCAGCAACAGGACGAACAACGATGACATCGTTTGCGCCTGTTTCAAACAGCTCATAGATTGCGCCAAGAAATACAGGCACTACTTCAGCAGCTGCATCACCAGAATCGCTTGGTTCATAGGCATAAACCTGTAAACCGACCAAATCAGACCAGTAATATTCATCCGCAGGCGCAGCAGGGAGAACATTACGATCAACCCACACCGTTGCACCCATCATCAGATCAGCAGCGTTACGATCAAGGATACCTGCAAGAGAAACCACCAGACCTTTGCCTTGGGTACGCCAACGTTTTACTTCCATTTGCCGCCAGCCAGTGCGCGTTTCGACCCACCATGGCTGGTAATCAAATATATTACTAATCGGATCCGTATCCGAGTACAACCACAACCAGCCCTGCAAACCATATGCAGCACGCAATTCGCCGACCTTCATACGATCAACAGGAACCGCGCTCGCAGGTTTATTCATTTCTGGTGTTGACATAGTTTCTACACTCGCAAGCTCAGCCACAGACCTATTAGCAACTCACAAATAGGTCTTCAACAAAGTGCGATTAAGCAGCCGCTGTACCAGCAGCTTGCTTAGCATTAGCAGCAGCCAAAGATGCTACGCGATCAGATGGTTGTGCACCATTTGAAATCCAGTATGCATAACGATCTGCATTCAGACGCAACTTTTCTGCTTGACCTTGTGCGGTTGGGTTATAAAAACCAATGCGCTCAATGAAACGGCCATCACGTGGATTACGGCTATCAGTCACGATCACTTGATAGAACGGACGCTTTTTAGCACCACCACGGGCAAGACGAATAACGACCATGTACGACACTCACTTTAAAATACTAAGAAATACAATTAAAAACGGCGATAAAAATCAGGAGGACTTCTGTCCACGGCGCACCAAAGTCTAGGCACGTCCGCAGTTATGTCCAAAAAGGGGGCTATTCTACGTTATTTTTGAGCAGAAGTGAAGCTTAAAAGAAGAAGAGCCTTTCTTTCGTTAGGCTGGGCTAGTCACCCAACCATGTTGTCGCAGATGTCGGCTGGTTTCCAACACAACTATTCGATGAACTAGATTTTGGATTAGGATTATTCCAACATGTCCAACCCTGATCATTCCGCATGAGATTACCATTACCAGCCTGTGCTCCAACAGGTGCTGCTGTTAATGTCCAACTTCCTGCCACGCTGGTGTCTAGACTAAGATTGTAT
>JASLFQ010000313.1 GCA_030150595.1 Aquirhabdus sp. | reverse complement strand
GCGCTTGTTCCTGCAAAAGAAGGTTCTTCGGAAAGTGCCATTTCCATTCAGATTTTTACCGATGAAAAAACGGCTCGTGTAGCTCATCGTCAGGGCGTCTTGCATTTATTATCGTTACAGGTAACGGAATTAGGCAAGCAGTTGAAGAAGCAGTTGCCGAAAGCATTGATTTTGACCTTTGCGCCGCTGGGCAATCAGGTTGCGTTAGAGAACTTGCTGATTCGTGCAACTTTAGATGCAACTTTTCAAAAGCTGCCAATGAGTCGTATTGAATTTGATGCCATGCTTGCACAAGATAAACCAAAGTTCTTGGCGACAGGGCAACAGGTTCTTAAAGAATTAACCGAGATTTTTGTCTCGTGGCAAGCGATACGTCGTCAGTTATTAAGCTTGGATCAAAATGTCTTTGGTCGAAATATCGATGATGTGGAAGATCAATTAGATGCGCTGCATTTGAATGATTTTGTATATCGGATTGATACTGAGCATTGGCGCCAATATCCGCGTTATCTAAAAGCGCTGGAACTTCGTTTAGAACGTTTGCCTAATAGCTTGAGCAAAGATAACGATAGCGTGAAAGTCTTGCAGCCGTTTATGCAGCGTTTGAAAGGTCGTGATAGCGAGGCTGTGTTAGCCGAGTTTCGCTGGTTGTTGGAGGAATTACGCATTTCCTTGTTTGCACAACCCATGAAAACGCGAACGCCCGTGTCACCAACAAGACTGGACAAACTCTGGCAAGCGGTGGAAACTAGGCGATAGTTTCTATTGTAACAATTTCTTGCGAAGTGCTATTTTTAAACGATCGTGTAAGTTGTTTTATCTAATTAGTTTTTTACAATTCGAAAAGTTTATTGAATTGATTGTCAGTTTTTAAAATAGCCGTTAATGAGGTCAAATATGAGTATTCGCATTACAGGTACAGGATTGTACACACCGCCATTTTCAATTAGTAATGAAGAGCTTGCGGCGAGTTTGAATGCTCATGTTGAGCTATATAATGCAGAGCATGCGGCAGAAATTGCAGCAGGCACGATGACTGCCAAATTAGGTTCTTCGGCTGAGTTTATCGAGAAAGCATCTGGCGTTAAAGCACGTTATGTGATGAATAAAGAAGGCGTTCTTGATCCAAGACGTTTAGCGCCGATTATCCCAGAACGCTCAGATGATGAAGTGTCAATTCAAGCTGAGATTGCGGTCGCTGCAGCAAAAGAAGCGCTGAAAGCAGCAAACCTGACGCCCGATGATATTGATATGGTTTTGGTGGCTTGTTCAAATATGCAGCGTCCATATCCAGCGGTTGCGATTGAAGTGCAAGGTGCGCTTGGCATGACACATGGTTTTGGTTTTGATATGAATGTCGCGTGTAGTGCGGCGACTTTTGGTCTGCAACAAGCTGCGAATACAATTAAAGCGGGCAGTGCAAAGCGTGTATTGATGGTCAATCCTGAAATTACGTCAGGTCATAATAATTTTGGTTCGCGTGAAGGACATTTTATTTTTGGTGATGTGTGTACCGCCGTCATTATCGAAGAGACGGATTCTAAGCCGGGTTTTGAGATTGTCAGCACCAAGTTGTTTACTCAGTTTTCGAATGCAATTCGTAATAACTTCGGTTTCTTAAATCGCGGTGATGAGTCGGGCATAGGCAAAGAAGATAAACTGTTCCGCCAAGATGGTCGTAAAGTTTTCCGTGAAGTTTCACCGCTTGTTGCACAGATGATTACCGAGCACGCTGCTGAAAACGGTCTGGATGTACATCAATTGAGTCGTTTTTGGTTGCACCAAGCCAATGGCACGATGAATAAGTTTATTCTTAAAATGATTTTGGGTAAGGATGCCGCTCAAGAAGCTTCAGAAGTCGAGCATAGTGCTGAACTCGCGCCTGTGATTTTGGATGAGTATGCCAATACCAGTTCGGCAGGTTCGATCATTGCCTTCCATAAGTATTCACAAGATTTGAAAGATGGTGAAGTCGGTGTTATCTGTTCATTTGGCGCGGGTTATTCGATTGGCTCTGTGATTGTGAAGAAAGTCGGCTAATTGGATGATTTAAAGTGAGAGGGTATTGGTTTGTTTATTCAGCCAGCCAATCTCTCTCATCCTGTTTTTATCATTATAAAAAGACATGATCTCGTAGGTGAACGATGCGTTGGCTACAAATATTAGCGGTCTGCGTGTTGTCGTATTTCGCTTTTGAAAGTTTTACGCATCGTGCTATTCATCATCCTGATGGTTTAGTGCTTGTTGCCAATGATCCAGAACAGACTGATACCATAGATTCTCCTTTTACTTTCAAACAATACACCATACAGCCACTTGCCGACTTTAAGATCGACGCACGTGTGCTATCGACTGAGCATTATTATTTGGATACTGGCGCGAATTTAGTGCCTGTTGATCTTGCGCTCGGTTGGGGACGCATGTCTGATTCAGCGGTGATTAAGCCGTTGAATATTTCGCAAAGTGGTCGTTTTTATCGTTATCACTACGATCTTCCTGCGCCAATTCCTCCAGAAGAGATTATTTCTCATAGTGCAAATATGCATATGATTCCTTCGACTAAATTGATCGAAAAGGAGTTAAAAAATGTGCGTGTTGGACAGGTGATTCATATCACGGGGACTTTGGTGCAAGCGACCAACAGTGAGAAGCATTGGACGTGGCGTAGTTCGCTGACGCGTTATGATACAGGTGCTGGCGCGTGTGAACTGGTGTGGGTGAAGCAGTTATCGGTGACAGATAATTAAGCCTAAATATATGGCTAGAGATTTAACCATTTAGAAAAGATGGATAAATTTTGTTATATTAGGCGGCATTTTTAGATCAAGAAAATTCATGCAATCAATAAAAAATAGCCTCAAAATTCTTGAGTTTCTCAAGGAGCCAGAAGATTTTCTCAATAAAAAGATGGATCATTACCGTACTTTAAGTGGGGTCATTTCATTCTTATTGGCACTGCAAGGCGCCTTTTCATGGATATGGGATTACTACATTGACAAGATTGGCGCACAAGGAACAATTGGGCTAAGACTGTATTTTTTCTTATTTATTATCGTTGCTTTCGCATTCAAATATATTAAAAACAGACGTTTACTAGAGTTTTGTTGTCTGGTTTCAGGGTTGTTAGCCCAATTTCTTTTTATAGAGATCATGAACCAACTGCAGCATGGCATGATCTATATCCTTGCGATATTTGTGTTTTTTTTATTTTTTCCGTTATTTTTGTTTCAAGGGTTTTCGTTGTCTGCAAACCTTGCTTGTACTTTCTTCTTTGCGGTTTTTCCGCAGATTATCGCCTTGCTTGGTTTAGCTCCTGATTTTTTGCAGCCTCAGTACATTATTCTGATTTGGCCTGCTGCAATCGCCATGATGGGCATGTTGTATCTTTCTGCTCAAAATTATCGTTTACGTTACGAGTCAGAACTTGCACTAAAAGAGGCTTCTTACACTGATTATTTGACTGGTGTCAGCAACAGACGACATTTTATGCCGCTGCTTAAGCAAGAAATCATCCGTGGGCATCGTTATAAGCATCCTGTTTGTTTGATGGTATTGGATATCGATCATTTTAAACAGGTGAACGATACACATGGACATCCTACAGGCGATCTTGTGATTCGTGCTGTTGCTGATTTATGTCGACGATCATCACGCGAGATTGATGTCGTGGCGCGTATAGGTGGCGAAGAGTTTGCGATTTTGCTCATTGAAGCACGATTACAGGATGCAATTGTTGCGGCGGAGCGTCTTCGTGCTGCGGTGGAGAGTATGTTGGTCAAAAGTCTTGACGGCGTTGATTTATCTCTTACGGTGAGTATCGGTGTTGCAGAACAGCCTCAAGGGAATGAGTCTGAAAAGAAACTTATTGAGCTTGCGGATACTGCATTGTATCAAGCTAAAGCCTTTGGTCGAAACTGTGTCATTTCTGCGC
>JASLFQ010000128.1 GCA_030150595.1 Aquirhabdus sp. | reverse complement strand
CCTTTGTATTCGTATTTCACTCAAAAAATCTTCCCAGGATTCATAATTCCCTTCGGATCGAAGACTTTCTTGATTTCACGCAAATATTCAATCTCAACCGCATCACGCGTGTAAGTCAAATAATCACGCTTGGTCATGCCCACGCCATGTTCCGCAGAAATCGAACCATCGTATTTCTGCACGGTTTCAAACACCGATTTATTGACGACTTTACACTTCTCAAAGAACTCGTCTTTGCTTAAATCGGCGGGCTTCAAGATATTCAAATGCAAATTGCCATCGCCAATATGTCCGAACCAGCAAATTTCAAAGTCTGGGTAGGACTCATTCACAATCGCATCAATATCCGCAATAAATGCAGGCACATGTGTAATGAGAACAGAAATATCATTTTTGTACGGCGTAAATGGCGCAATCGTTTCGCTAATGTCTTCACGCAAACGCCATAGTGTCGCCGCTTGCGTTTGATTCTGGCTCATCACACCATCAATCACCCAACCCTGCTCCATACAATGCTCAAACGTCTGCATCGCATCATCGACAATCGCTTCAAAACGACCCTCAAACTCAAGCAACACATAGAACGGACATTCAGATTCAAACGGACGCGGAATTTTTGTGTGCGCGATGACTTTTTGCATTGCCAATTCGCCAAAGAACTCAAACGCAGTCAAATCAATGCGATTTTGAAAGGCTTGCAGAATATGCATTACCGCGGCAAATTCTGGCACGCCCAAAACCAAAACGCGTAAATCTTGTGGTTGGCGTTCAAGTTTAATATCGACTTCACAAACGATACCGAGCGTGCCTTCCGCACCAATCATCAGGTGACGTAAGTCATAACCCGTGGCGTTTTTAATCATACCTTTATTGAGACGGAGAATGTCGCCTTTGCCTGTGACGACAGTCATGCCGAGCACCCATTGACGGGTCATGCCATATTTGATGACTTTGATACCGCCAGCATTGGTGCCTATATTGCCACCAATCTGACTTGAACCTGCCGAAGCGAAATCTACTGGGTAATACAAACCTTGCTCTTCGGCAAATTGCTGCAATTGCTCGGTAACCATACCCGCTTGAATGCGAACCATGCGATCAGCAGGCAGAAAATCAATGACTTTATTCATGCGATCAAGGCTGACGACGATTTCGCCATTGGCAGCAACCGCGCCAGCGGACAAACCTGTGCGACCGCCACTTGGCGTAATCGCCACGCCGAATTCATTCGCCAGTTTAACGATGGCTTGTACCTCCGCAGTATTTGCGGGGAACACCACAACGGATGGATTCGGCTCGAAATGTTTCGTCCAGTCCTTACCCCATGTTTTCAAGGTATCGGCATCCAGATGAACACGATTTTCACCCACGGCTTGCTGTAATCCAGCGATCAGCGCAGGTGGCAATTGAGGTGTCGCAATATCAGAAGAAGCTATATTCATATCTTGGAAAACCTATAACAGGGGTAACGCAATAAAAGATCGTAATATGGTAACATACGCACCTATTTTTTTGCTTTGCGGCATTTGTGTTAATTTTGAGGGCACACCATGAGTCAGCAGTTTTCTTTGGAAAAAGACAAAATCCGTTTCTTGCTTCTAGAAGGCGTGCATCAAACCGCGCTGGATGAGCTGCACTCAAACGGCTACACCAATATTGATTATCGTAAAACTGCACTCGACGAAGATGCACTGATCGAAGCGATCAAAGATGTTCACTTCATCGGTATCCGCAGCCGCACTCATATTTCTGCAAAAGTGTTAGATGCTGCAAACAAACTGTCTGCAATTGGCTGCTTCTGTATTGGGACGAACCAAGTTGATTTGGATGGTGCATTGGAACGCGGTATTCCAGTATTTAACGCACCATACTCAAATACACGTTCAGTTGCTGAGCTGGTATTGGGTCAATTGATTCTGCTCCTTCGCGGCATTCCAGAAAAAAATGCACTGGTACATCGCGGCGGCTGGTCAAAATCTGCTGAAGGCTCATTTGAAGCACGCGGTAAAACTTTAGGTTTGGTTGGTTACGGTTCAATCGGTTCACAATTGTCAGTATTGGCTGAATCACTTGGTATGAAAGTGATTTACTTCGACGTCGTGACTAAATTGCCTTTGGGTAATGCACGTCAAGTGGCAACAATGGACGAATTGCTTGCATCTTCTGATGTTGTGTCACTGCACGTGCCACAATTGCCATCAACCAACAACATGATGACTGCTGAACAGTTCGCAAAAATGAAGAAAGGTTCAATCTTCATCAACGCGGCACGCGGAACTTGTGTGGTGATCGATGATTTGGCTGCAGCAATCGAGAGCAAACATCTCGGCGGCGCGGCAATCGACGTGTTCCCGAAAGAGCCAAAAGCAAACGACGAAGAATTCCTGTCACCACTGCGTAAATATGACAATGTCATTTTGACACCGCATATCGGTGGTTCAACACTGGAAGCGCAAGCGAATATCGGCTTGGAAGTTGCGGATAAGTTCGTACGTTACTCGGATACTGGCGCAACGATCACTGCGGTTAACTTCCCAGAAGTGTCGATTCCGAAACAAGAAGGTACGCATCGCCTGCTGCATATCCACAGAAACGTGCCAGGCGTATTGTCTGCGGTCAACACCTTGTTTGCCGAAAACAACATCAACATCGTCGCGCAAAGCTTGATGACGAAAGGTGATGTCGGTTATTTAGTGATGGACGTAGACGGTAGCGATTCAAGCCGTGCATTTGAAAAACTGCAAAGCGTTCAAGGCACCATGCGCGTTCGCGTGTTGTACTAATCTAAATTGTAATAACGTTAAGATAACCTCGCGCAAGCGGGGTTTTTTATTGGGTTAACGAAATAAAACAGTCGTGTCTGACTGGATACAATTGTCTCTATTTACAGAACTCTAAAATAAGTCACCATAGGATAAAAGGACTTTAACTGGCATAAGACTTGCTGCTTTAGCAACATAGCGTTTACTTCAAATAGTATCTCTGATAAATCTGAGGAAGTGCCCCATGTCTAAGTTAAATCCTAAAACACCAAACAACATGACTGGCTTGGTACTCACTGCGGGCGGTGCACGTGGCGCCTATCAAGCTGGCGTACTCAAACGTGTTAGTGAAATTCCCGCCTTTTCAGGCAAAGCATCACCCTTTAAAATCATCACAGGTGCCTCAGCAGGTGCAATTAATGGCACTGCCATCGCCGCCAATAGTGCCGACTTCGTTGCCGGCACTAAACTTCTGGTTAAAGTATGGTCGAATCTCAACGCAGCTCAAGTTTTTCGCAGTGATCCTACCTCTTTAGCACATACAGGCATTCAAGCGGCTTTAGATTTTGCGTTAGGCGGATTATTCGGTGCAGGACGACTGAAATCTTTTGTAGACGCATCACCATTACGTCACTTCTTAGAAAATAGTCTCGATTTTGCAGGCATTGACCAAGCCATTCAATCGGGCCATCTCTATGCCTTTGGCGTCACCGCGACGGGATACCATTCAGGTAAAGCCTTTACCTTTATTCAAGGACAACTTGGACATGCGTTATGGAATAAAAGCCGCCGCGTTGCGCTGAGAACCCATTTAACCATTGACCACATCCTCGCTTCGGCTGCCATTCCCTTGGTATTTCCACCTGTCGCACTAAAAACTGGTGATGCAGTCGCGTACTTTGGTGATGGGGCAATGCGACTGACAACACCACTCAGTCCCGCCATTCGATTAGGTGCTGAGCGTTTATTTGCTATCAGTGTCCGTTGCCAAGAATCTGCAAATAGTTTAATGCGCTCCGAATTATCGACCCACGACGACTATGTCACGCAACTTCAACGTCCACCGCTATCTCAAATTTGCGGTACCTTAATGAATGCAATATTCCTCGATCATCTGGATGCTGACATCGATCATTTGAATCGAATGAATAACTTTGTGGCCGCCTACCAAGAACTTGAAAAGAAACTACCGACCGAGCAACAAGAGCTGAGTGAGCCCATGCGCATCGTCAGGCCATTAGTCGTCGCTCCATCTGCAGATATTGCAATTATCGCGAAGACACTTGAGCATCGCATGCCACGTAGCATTCGCTATTTGATGGAGGGCTTAGGACAACCTGATGCACAAAGTGCCGATTTAATGAGTTTCTTATTATTTGATTCGGCGTTTACACGTGAGCTCATTCAATTGGGTTATCACGATGCAGGATTGCGCATTGATGAAATTGAACATTTCTTGCTTGAAAATGTGAAACATTCGCATCACTGATTCTGGGCATCTCACTCAAAGCCAGTAATCAAAGCCAGTAATTGATTACAATCCCGCTTCAAAAAGAAACTAACTCTCAACGCTTCACTCAAAATATAGTCCATAAGCATTCTTACCATGAGCTCAAGACTTCCTGAGTCTTGAGCAAAGATGTGTATCCAACGTCTCACTCAATAGCAGGAGTAAATAACTTTTTTCTGTAATAAGCGCTGAATAGGCTGTGAATAACATGAACAAATCGCTGATGCTCTTGGGCTTATCAATCCCATTTTTATTAATCGCATGTAAACCTGTTTCCACAACGGTGGGTCATGTTTATTTCGTCAGCCCAAGCTATAGCGATATTTATGATTACAGCATTGGCAGTGACAGCTCGCTCAATCTGATATCAACACAGGCTTTACCTGCAACAGCGAATGGGTTCTCGGTCGCCACATATCCAACAGGGCAATATGTCATTGTGGCCAATAATACAACTGGTGCGCTCTACTCTTATTCGATTACCACAGGTGGTGTACTGTCCACCTCCCCAACGGCTACATCTAGCTCTCCAGCCAATACAAATCCAGTCGCCCTTGCGATCGATCCGACGGGGCAATATGTTTATGTCGCCAATTCAGGCTCCAACAACTCCATCTCAGAATATTCAATTGGGACAAATGGCACGCTCTCGTTAATGACGACACTGAACCTATCTGGAACCAGTCCAAACTCCATCGCTATTGTTGGTCAATCTGTTTACATCGTCACAGGCAACGCGCTCATTTCGCAATATACAATCGATGCGAATGGCATACTGACTCCATCAGGAACCTCATCAATTACCATTGCGGGTGCCTATGGCATTACCGTCAACCCAACTGGTCAATATGCTTATGTCGCCACAACGACTGGCGTACAGGAATATACGATTGGATCTAATGGCGGCTTGACCGCTACTTCAACGCCCGTCGCCCTCACAGGAAATGCACCTTATTCCATCGCAATTGACCCGACGAACTCTTTTGCCTATGTCACCAGCTTTGGCAGTACAAACATCTCCGTTTATTCCATTGGCGACAACGGCGCGTTAACGCCTACAACTGCCGTCACAGGGCCAACTGCTGACGTGTCATCCATTGCGGTGACCAGTGATTTATAAGCTAAAAGGAGGAATCTCCTATTAGACTTTTCATAGACTCAATTCTTTTGGAAAGTCTGTATTTAAAGTTTCCACCTATGACTCACGCCTAAAAACAATAAATAATTAAGCTATTGATATGAAATATTATTTATAATATAAGCCTAGGCTCTTATTATGAACCTCTCCCAAAAATTACAATCTAGTTTCAAAAAGAAACCATCCAGCAACACGTCGCTCAAACTGTGCGTCAGAAGCACACCTACTATGTATAGCCATACTTTCTAAGTCTAGAGAATCATGACGCAAATTGCGGTCTCTACGCATTAACGACATCCCCCCCACAGACTTAATAATCAACGATAGAGTCTATCCATGCTAACCGCATAAAATAGAACATATCTGCGATATTTTTACGCAACACGATTGATGCATAGGTAGTTTATACAATGAAAAAATTAGTAGTATTAATGAGTTTATCAGTACCATTTGTTCTGGCAGCTTGCGGCAGTAGTTCAAGTGCGCCACAAGCACCCACTGTTGGACATCTTTACCTGGTTAGTCCAGTCAACAGCACGATCTACAACTATGATGTTGGCAATGATGATGCTTTGACACTCGCAACAACACAGGCGATGCCAGCATCAGCATATGGTTTTGCCCTTGCGACAGACCCCACAGCCCAATATGCCATTCTTTCAGACAGTACAACAGGCTTACTCTACTCTTATACGATCGGTGCAAATGGCGTGTTATCTACCGCCCCAACCGCAACATCTAGCTCCCCAACCAACAGTTATCCCTTAGCATTAACGTTTGATTCAACAGGCCAATATCTCTACGCTGCAAATGCGGGTGCAGGCAACAATTCCATCTCTGAATTTTCGGTTGGAGCAAATGGTGCATTATCAACTATTACCACACTTGATCTCGCTGGCACAAATCCAAATGCAATTACTGCCAACCCTAAAGCACCATATATCTATGTTGTCACTGGCAGCGATCTCATTACCGCGTATTCAGTTGGAACAAATGGTGTTCTGACTGCTGCACCTGTTTCTTCAGTCGCGGCCGAAGGTGCTTCGGGTTTAGTCATCGATCAAACGGGACAATATGCTTATGCCGCAACCACAGCAGGCATCCTTGAATACTCCATTCAATCTAATGGCAGCTTGACACCAGTTTCAACGCCTGTTGCATTGACAGGTAATCCATCGTATTCCATTGCAATTGATCCGACCAACTCATTCCTTTACGTAAAGAATGCAAATACAACCAATATTCAAGTTTATTCGATTGGTGTAAATGGCGTACTATCCGCACTACCAGATCTGGTCTCACCAGAAACTGACATTCCGTCAATAGCGATGACAAGTCACTTGTAATATTCTGGAAAATATTAACACTTTAAGTCTAGGCCGATTTTTCAAAGAGAAATATCATCGGCCTATTCCTTTATTGAGAATCATATTAAATGTCTAAATTAAGATCTTTTGCCGCGCTAAGTACACTCACGCTGTTATTGACTGCATGCGGTGGAAGTTCCTCAAATGGTTTGAATAGCTTACAAGTTCCGTTCATCACAGGCACGGCAGCCACAGCAAATTCAGCCATCGCCAATAGTACCATCACGTTAAAAGACTCTTCATCTCCTGTCAGAACAATCACCACGACGACTGATAGCCAAGGTCATTACTCTTTTACATTGAAAGAAGTACAAGGTCTTGCTGCACCATTGATGCTTGAAACCACTTATAACGTAGGTGGTGCAACATTTTACCTTCACTCTGCAGTCACTACGCAGGACTATGCAAGTGGTAGTGCCGTCGTTAACATCACACCACTCACTGAAGCCGTTGTTGCAAACATTCTAGGCAACTCTCCTCAAGTTGAATTTAACGCAAGTGGATTTAGCGGAATTACGTCAACTGCGTTGGCAAGCGGTATACAGTCATTAAATGCACTGCTACAACCATTATTTCCGCAACTTGGGATCACAACAGCGCCAGACTTAATACATCAATCCTTTAATGTCGACGGTACAGGGCTAGATGCGCTCATCAATGCAGTCCACGTCAACATTGATCCAATTACTCAATCTGAAATTATTACCAATGCGCTCAACGGTAGCTCAATTAGCGGTACGCTCAATACGCCACCAACAACGCCAATCTCGATTGCAGGTAATACAACTCTCAGCACGCAGCAGTCTGTCGTCACTTTCTTGAATGGCGTCGCAACGCAACTCGCTAGCAATCCAACAGCAACTACACCTGCGCTACTGGCTGAATTTGATCAGACGAACTTTATGCACAATGGCGAAACACTACCAACCTATCTAAATGAAATTATTAGCAAAAATCAGGTTTCTGGTGGTTCTTTGGCATTCACGGATATTGTACTGGGAAGTGTGCCTAGTTATGTCAATCTACCAAGTGGCGTAACCACTGCTTATAACGTCACATTTACCGCTGTACAAAATAACAAAGCGGTAGGACGTTATAGCTTCGTCGTGTATGCCAATGGCAGCTCATGGCTCATCTTAGGTAATCAACTCAAAGCCAAAGTTGATCTTAGATCGTTTGAAGGCAACAATAACAATGCCATCTGCAGTGGTCTGCAACTGAATATTACAGATACAGGTGCGCTTGGGTCACCGATTAGTTACGCTACAGTCAGTGGACCTGGATTAGACTCTAGTTTATTGTTCTTCCAAAATGGCAGCTCAAGCACACTTGCTCTCGCAGCAACGGGCGCCACTTACACGGGTACGAATACAGCACCTGCGACGGGTAGTTGCTACAACAACATCGCAACATTGACCGATGCCCAAATTGGCGAGATCAGTGTGGCGAGCCTACCTGCGGTCTATACTGTGACACTCTACAACGTCACAGGATCGACAACGACCACTCTGGCGACCTATCAGCCTCAGACCCTCGTTCCACCTTTGACAACAGCACAGCTCACCACAACGCTTTTCCCGAGTAATATCACGGTGTCTCCGTCGTTGTCAGCAGCAAATGGCGGTTCTGTGAATGTGAACTGGTCAGCTCCGCTTGCTGCAGTCACAGCAAGCGGAGC
>JASLFQ010000290.1 GCA_030150595.1 Aquirhabdus sp. | reverse complement strand
AAAGAATAAACAATATTTTGCTGCTGCAAATCAGAATAACTACGTTGATGGCAAAGTTTTGTTATAGAAGTACGTTACTTTCGTTATTCAAATGTCTTTAATGTTTTTGAGTATGCCAATGAGTTGGCACAGTTGACGATTTACAGTTTTAAATGAGATTAACACCCCAATCGCCCAATAAAAAACGGACGTTATTCGCGTCCGTTTTTATTTCCACAAAAACTATGAGTTTTGGAGGTATTTTAACTTTATCGCCTTAAGGCAATTTTACACTTGCGCCACCACCGAGATGTGCACCTAAACCTCCAACGTTTGCAATACCACCGACATTCGTAGAGCTTTCAGTATTTACAGAACCACTAGCGTTTGTAGAGCTTCCGACATTTGCAGAACCACCAGCTTCTGTAGACGTATTCGCAGTAGCGGCTGGCATAGCAACAGCTTCCGCACTATTTTTCATTTTCACTGCTGTGTTTTCTGTTGTAGATGTGGTAGCGGTCTCTGCATTATGTGCTTTTGTAGACAGGTTGCTCTCTGCTGCCGATGCTTTATGTTTGAGAGTTTTAACATGTTTTGCTGCATGGGTTTTTATAGCATCTGTTGCACCGTTGGTATTGCTTGAAGCAGAGACATCTACCGCTCCAGAAAGATCAACTGCTTCTGCATAGACTGGCAAGCTCAAGCTTGCAGCCAACAAAGAAAAAGCCAAGGTCTTGTGTGGAAATGTGTTCAAAGTGTTTTTCATGGTAATCATCCTAAATGCTCCTAAATATAATGCGCTCAAAAAGTAAGCGGCACTTTGCAGGCGGTGTTCAGAATAGTCGCCTCAAACTTGAGTTTTTGTTTTAAAAGCACGTAACTTTTGTCAATTAGAGTGGCGTTCTATGGTTGGTTTGTGAAATGAACTAAAGAATTTATGAGTGTATATGTTTTTTTAGGAAATTTTGTAATTGGTACTTTTGCATTTTTCTAGATCAAGTTTTGTGTTTTGTGCTGGCTCTTTTTAATGGAAGTCATCAAAAATCATCAATTGGATCTAAGTCAGTTGTTTGGTGGTTTAGATCTTATGCCATAGGCTGGGTTGATTATAGTGATTACTAATATGAAGTTTATCATTGTGCAGATATCTACCTGTTGGTTAGGGAAATACATTGATATTCAATGTTAAAAATCGCAAAATCAGTACCGAATCTACTTTTTGAGTGACTTAATGATGGTGCATACAACACGAAGTTTGATTACGAATTCAATTGGTAGCCAGCCTGAAGGCGTCTTGTCTATGCAAACTGTGGCGATGCCCGCAGATACCAATTGGTCTGGTGATGTGTTTGGTGGTTGGTTAGTTTCACAAATGGACTTGGCGGGTGCCGTGTATGCGCGCTTGCATTCTAAAGGTCGCGTGGTGACCGTTTCGATTGAAAATATTATATTTCGTGCGCCAGTGAAGGTTGGTAGTATTTTAGCGTGTTATACCAAAATGCTTCGTGTCGGCACTTCGTCGATGAAGATGCTGGTCGAAGTCTGGGAAATTCACGATGATAAGTTGGATGATCTGAAAGTGACGGACGGGATTTTTACTTTTGTGGGGATTGATGAAAAGGGCAAACCGCGTCAAGTTCCGTCGTTGGATGAGTAATTTTTTTAAATGTCATGTGGCGCATTGAGCATGTCAAAATGTGCAGTATCTGCATCATGTAGACCTTATTAATGAAGGTTTAGATGTGCACTTCGACAAGCTCAGTTAACTTGGATTTATTTTAAAAATGAATATTTTATGCGGCAGTAGAAATACTGCTTGCCAGCTTAGCGAGTGTTTCATCAATCAATTGACGCGTTTCAGGAACACACATTCCGCAACATGTACCGACGTCTAATTCGTCGCGCACTTCACGAAAAGTATCACAGCCATTTTCAACGGCTTGTTTGATTGCTTTGTCAGTCACACCACGGCATAGGCAAACGTACATATGAGGTCTCTAAGATTCTAAACTGGTTAAGTTTGGAGCTCTTTCCTTATGAGCTATTCCTGAACGCTTAAACTCGGGTAAAGTTCTAAACGGGAATAACTCCATTATTGATAATTATTCTCATATGTCAAGGGTTCTTGAGACAAGAATCATTCTTGTTCCGACGAATGGCAATCGAACTTTTCTAGAGTAATGTGAAATACAATGCGGTTTTTTAGCATAAGCTTTGCTCAGCACATGACTTTTTATTGAAAACTTGCTAAAGTCTTTGCCTTCTATTTTTTCATCAGCATTCGCTGGTATTGAATGGAGATGCTGGTTCACGCAGTTTGAAATTAATACAAATGCGTGTTCATGGGCGATAAATTTCTCAAATTTTCATCTCGCGGTGATATGACCTTTCGTACAGGCCATCACTCCCCAAGGATCTATAGCATGTCTCAAGCTCCAATCATCATCACATTGCCGAATGGCGATCAAAAACAATTCGATCAATCCGTATCCGTCATGGATGTTGCCCAAAGTATTGGCGCAGGATTGGCGAAAGTTACGCTGGCGGGTCGCGTCAACGGCAAACTCGTCGATGCATCTGATTTGATTACCGAAAATGCAACATTGCAAATCATCACGCCAAAAGATGAAGAAGGGCTGGAAATCATTCGCCATTCTTGCGCGCATTTGCTCGGTCATGCAGTGAAGCAGTTGCGTCCAGATGTGAAAATGGTGATTGGCCCTGTGATTGAGGAAGGTTTCTATTACGACATCTACAGCGAAAAACCATTTACGCTAGATGATGTTGCGGCAATCGAAGCGCGTATGAAAACGTTGATCGATGCGGATTATGACGTCATTAAAAAAATGACTCCGCGTGCCGAAGCCATCGCAGTATTCCAATCGCGCCATGAAGATTACAAATTGCGTTTGATTGAAGACATGCCTAATGAAACGGCGATGGGTTTGTATTATCACCAAGAATACGTGGATATGTGCCGTGGTCCGCACGTGCCAAATACCCGTTTCTTGAAAGCTTTTAAACTGACTAAATTGTCTGGCGCTTACTGGCGCGGTGATGCGAAAAACGAACAGCTTCAACGTGTTTACGGTACTGCGTGGGCGGATAAAAAACAGCTCGCGGCGTACATTACCCGTATCGAAGAAGCGGAAAAACGCGACCATCGTAAGATTGGTAAAGCCTTAGATTTGTTCCATATGCAAGAAGAAGCGCCGGGCATGGTGTTCTGGCATCCGAATGGCTGGACGATCTATCAAGTGCTCGAACAATACATGCGTAAAGTTCAGCAAGATAATGGCTACTTAGAGATCAAAACACCGCAAGTGGTTGATATCGTTCTGTGGGAAAAATCAGGACATGCGGCAAACTATGCTGAAAACATGTTCACTACACATTCAGAAAACCGCAATTATGCGGTGAAGCCAATGAATTGCCCTTGTCACGTTCAAGTATTCAACCAAGGTTTGAAGTCTTACCGTGATTTGCCATTACGTTTGGCCGAGTTTGGTTCATGTCATCGTAATGAGCCATCAGGTTCGCTACACGGCATCATGCGTGTACGCGGCTTTACGCAAGATGATGCGCATATTTTCTGTACCAAAGAACAAATTGGTCAGGAAGTGGCTGATTTTATTGCATTGACATTAGCTGTGTACAAAGACTTTGGCTTTGACGATGTGCAAATGAAACTATCGACACGTCCTGCAAAACGCGTGGGTGATGATTCATTGTGGGATTTGGCTGAAAAATCTTTGGCGGATGCGTTGGATGCAGCGGGTCTGAAATGGGATCTGCAACCCGGTGAAGGTGCGTTCTATGGCCCGAAAATTGAATTTTCGCTGAAAGACTGTCTGGGTCGTGTCTGGCAGTGTGGTACAATCCAGTGCGATTTCAATATGCCAATGCGTTTAGATGCGTCTTTTGTGACTGAAGACAATCAGCGTGACCATCCAGTTATGCTGCATCGCGCGATACTTGGTAGTTTTGAACGGTTTATTGGTATACTGATCGAACATTACGCAGGTTTGATGCCGCCATGGTTAAGTCCAGTGCAGGCATGCGTGATGAATATCACTGATAGTCAGGCTGATGCTTGTCGTGATGTGGTCAAGAAATTAGGTCAGCAAGGCATTCGTGCTATAAGTGACTTGAGAAACGAAAAAATTGGTTTTAAAATCCGCGAGCGTACATTAGAGCGTGTCCCCTACATGTTGGTGTTAGGTGACCGTGAAGTTGAAGACGGTACTGTCAACGTGCGTACTCGGGGTGGTAAAAATCTAGGAACGATGTCCATAGACGCATTTGTGGCATTGGTTCAATCCGCCGTAGCCGAACGAGGCAGGCATATTTTGGAGCAAGAGTGAACAAACCAGAACCACGCAGTCCGCAGGGCGCAAAAGGTAGCCGTCCTGCAATTAACACTGAAATCGAAGCCACAGAAGTACGGTTAGTCGATGAAAATGGCGAACAAAAAGGTATCGTTTCTCTAGCCGAGGCAATCAGTGCGGCCGAAGCAGCACAGCTTGATTTGGTTGAGATTGTTGCCAATGCTGAGCCACCAGTCTGTAAAATCATGGACTATAACAAGCATTTGTTTGATCTAAAACAAAAGCAAAAAGATGCCCGCAAGAAGCAGCATCAAGTCCAAGTCAAGGAAATCAAGATTCGTCCGGGCACCGAAGAAGGCGACTATCAAGTCAAATTCCGTGCTATTGAGCGTTTCTTGGAAGACGGCGATAAAGTGAAGATCACTTTGCGTTTCCGTGGTCGTGAAATGGCGCACCAAGAAATTGGTCTCAAACAATTACAACGTATTGAAGCTGATGTGGCTGAGATTGGTATTGTTGAGCAAGCACCAAAGATGGAAGGCAAGCAAATGGGCATGTTGATTGGCCCTAAGAAGAAGAAATAACTTTTTCTTAAGTCTTGTTTGTCCGTTTTAAATAAGCCTTGCGAGTGATCGTAAGGTTTTTTGGTGTTCATCGTTTGATCTGGCTCAAGGCTTTATTTGATAGCCCAGATTGTTTACTGGCATTTGTGAATGTAACTTTGATAGGTTCTATAGAAGCATTCTGGATTATTTTGCTTTGCCGCTAGGCAAGGGTTCTCGTTTATACAAACTGAAGCAGGGTAGGGTAATGTTTAAATATATTCAGAAAGATGCGTTTGACCAGTCTTGCCAAGTGTACCTTGAACCGTTTAATTTTGTGCTTGCCAATAATTTGCTTTCAGTTGCGGATGAGTCCGAGCTAGATCGCGATTATCCAAAATATAAAGAAGCGGGTTTCTTGCCCTATGATCCAGAAGAATGCGGTCCATCGATTAATGCATTTGTTGAAGA
>JASLFQ010000280.1 GCA_030150595.1 Aquirhabdus sp. | reverse complement strand
ACGCTTTCATCTTTGTAACATCTGTAGTCATCACTGTAAAGTGTTGAGGCAATGCTTCGATGTTTTCAAAACCTGCAGGACGCTCAGCATCACGTCCTAGCGCTTCTTGAATCGTTTCGTTGAATTTTGCAGCCAAAGCAGTTTCCAATACGATCATTGGCACACCTTGCTCTATATGTTCAAGAGCAACTTTGATGCCATCTGCGGTATGCGTATCAACGGTAATCCCATAATTCTGTTCGACTTGGCGAATCGTATTCAAACGGTCTGCATGAATTGATTTGCCTGATTGAAAGCCGAACTGAGCCACTTTCTTGAATTCATCGCCATCGCTACCCGCTTGACCAGATAAGTCAAAGCCCCCACTGGTTTCAACTTTATGGAACAACGCTGCAACACGGTCAGCGTCGCCATCCAATAAGTCATGAATAAAACGTTCAAAATTAGATGCTTTGGAAATATCCATCGACGGGCTTGTGGTATGCCATGTCTCAGCGGATTTACGCACGCGATAAATGCCTGTACGGAAAAACTCATCAAGCACGTCATTTTCATTGGTCGCTACAACGAGCTTATCAATTGGCAACCCCATCATGCGTGCAATGTGCCCTGCACAAATATTTCCGAAATTGCCTGATGGTACGGTGAATGACACTTTTTGATCATTGCTGGTCGTTGCGCTTAAGTAGCCGCGGAAGTAGTAAACGACCTGTGCGACAACACGTGCCCAGTTGATTGAGTTGACTGTACCGATTTTTTGCTTCGTCTTGAACGCATGATCATTGGACACGGCTTTGACCATATCCTGACAATCATCAAACACGCCTTCAACGGCGATATTGAAAATATTTGGGTCTTGCAGACTGAACATTTGTGCAGTTTGAAATGCGCTCATTTTTTTGTGTGGAGACAACATAAAGACGCGGATACCGTGTTTGCCACGCATCGCATATTCAGCAGCGCTGCCTGTATCGCCTGATGTCGCACCAAAAATATTTAACTCTTCTTTTTGTTTATCGAGCGCGTATTCAAACAAATTACCGAGTAATTGCATCGCCATGTCTTTGAATGCGAGCGTAGGGCCATTCGACAGTGCTTGCAAAATCAGCTTGCAGCCGTCTTTATCTTCGAGCGTACGCAATGGTGTAATTTGGCTAGCATCTTCGCCTGCGCGGACATTCCGATAGACTTCGGCAGTGTAGGTTTTATCAACAAGCTCTTTTAAATCAGCATCAGGAATGTCGGTTGCGAACTTTCTGAGTACTTCAAAAGCGAGTTCTGCATATGATAATGAACGCCATGCGTTCAACTCGTCGGACGTAACTTGCGGATAAGATTGCGGTAAATATAATCCGCCATCAGGTGCAAGACCTGCTAAGAGAATTTCTAGGAAGTTTTGTGCTGTGGCATGTCCACGAGTTGAGGCGTATTGCATAAGATATAAACGAATGTTGAAAATGTTAGCTGATTATTGTCTCTATTATGTTGCATTTAGTCGAGAAAAATTTGCATCAATTGATGGTCAGAATCTTTATTGGGTTTTGTTACACGGTTTTTTTCAATGTACTTCTAAAAGCAGAATCTTAGCTTCGTGGGTGTCTTTTCAATGAGATTATTAATGGGAGGAGCCGCCTACCGCGGGTCTTCCTTTTGTCTTGGCAAAAGGAAACAAAACCGTGTCCTTCGCAAAACTCGCGCACAGGGAGGAAGTTTTAAAAGGAAAGCGTATTCAAGATTCTATGCAATTGAATATTTTCAGTTTAGCTCAAACAGTTGTTCAGGACGAGTTAAAAGCAAAAGCAGATAACATGTCTTAAACGCAGCGCAACCGCAAAAAAAGCCCCCGAACAATTCGAGGGCTTTTGATACTAATTCAGAATCAACCGTCTAAAGTTTCCAGACGAATACGCACAACAGGTGCTTCAATCGCAGTTAACGCCTCAATATCACGAATCGCAGCATTCATTGTTGCTTCAAGCACGGGCTGAGTCAGGATAATGACGGGCACGTTACCTTTTTCTTGAATTGGCTTTTGCAAGATCGCATCGATGTTAATGCCTGCACGACTCAAGATGCCTGTCACATCCGACAACACACCTGGATGATCTTGTGCGGTTAGACGTAGATAATACGCGGTGTGCATTTGGTCGGCTGCCAAAATCGGCGTATTGACCAATGACTCAGGTTGGAATGCGAGATGTGGCACGCGGCCAGGACCTTGATTGCCCAGCGCACGAACTAAATCAACCACATCCGCGACAATTGCTGAAGCCGTTGGCCCAGCGCCAGCACCAGCGCCGTAGTATAAAGTTGGCCCAACTGCATTTGAATGAACAAGTACAGCATTTTTGACGCCATTCACATTGGCAATCAAACGATGCTCTGGAATGAGTGTGGGATGAACACGGAGTTCAAAGCCAGCGTCGGTACGCTTGGCAATGCCCAAATGTTTGATGCGATAGCCAAGTTCTTCAGCATAAGTAACATCTTCGGCAGTCAGTTTGGTGATGCCTTCGGTGTACACTTTTTCAAATTGCAGTGGAATTCCGAATGCGAGCGATGCGAGCAGTGTCAGCTTGTGCGCTGCATCAATGCCTTCCACATCAAACGTCGGATCAGCTTCGGCATAACCGAGTGCCTGTGCTTCTGCTAAGACGTCGGCAAATGCACGACCTTTCTCACGCATTTCGGTCAGAATGAAGTTACCTGTGCCATTGATGATGCCTGCAAGCCAGTCGATGCGATTGGCAGATAAGCCTTCACGCAGCACTTTAATAATTGGAATGCCACCAGCAACAGCTGCTTCAAACGCAACATAAACACCAGCCGCTTCAGCCGCTTGGAAAATTTCATTGCCATATTCGGCAAGTAAGGCTTTGTTCGCTGTGACAACATGCTTGCCATGCTTGATCGCGGTCATGACGACATCATGCGCGAGCGTTGTTCCGCCAATCACTTCGATAACAATATCGACGTCATCTTGTTTGACGATGCTGAGCAAGTCATCGCTGAGTTTGACGCCATCTAAGGCGAGATCTGGACGCGGACGACGGCTACCAACATGGGTAATTTGAATCTCATGACCCGTACGTCGTGCAATTTCTGCAGCATTGTCCTGTAACAAGCGCACAGCGCCGCCACCTACGGTTCCTAGACCCAAAATTGCCAGCTTGACTGGTTTCACAAGTGTTGCCTCGCGTACAGATTTTAAAGTGCCATATCATAGCCAAAAACGCATGCTTTC
>JASLFQ010000254.1 GCA_030150595.1 Aquirhabdus sp. | reverse complement strand
AATATAAACAAGAATAACATCATACGTTGCAGCTTGTGCGACTAATGGCGTCTTAAATTGCAACGAGAAATAAGCGGTAGATAGGATTCCAACAAACGAAATGACGCCTACGATGAGATAAAAGTTTTTATTCGAAAATGATTTTTTTAATAAAATCGGCAGTGCGCTCAAACACAAAATGCCCATGCCATAGATATAAGCTAGGTTATACAACTCATGTGTACGGAAAGCATCCCAACTTAAGAAATAAACCATAGGCAAGCTAATCAAGCCTAGCAATATGTAGGCAACTGTAGCTGGCAATACCATACCTTTGATTAAATTAGAGGATCTCTCTGCCAAAGAACTCCAGAACATCGCTTCCATATCGGGTTGAAACCGACGTAAAAGGATACGACGCTCTGACAATAATCCGCGTATCAACACGTCTTCTTGCAGGGCGGGAGCTTCTGTTTGTTTTTTTCTCAAGTCCGTCTCTGTATAAAAATCTCAAAAATAAAAGAAAGATCATTCGCTTCATGCATATCCGCCTACCATAACAAAAAAAACTGTTACCTGATAGGTGTTCTATCTGCACTCGTACACCATATATCTTTTGACTCTAAAATATTCATAATATTGTCATACGAAATAGCATCTTCAAGATTGCCATACGATTTTGCAGTGTTTTGACCACCCATTTCGATTATCATCTCGTTATTGTTTTTTGAGTATTTTATCGTGACGACTAACGCTGCCCAGACGCTTACTATTACCCAGCCAGATGACTGGCATATTCATTTGCGCGATGGACTCGCTTTAGCACGTACAGTTCCTGATATTGCACGTATTTTTAACCGTGTCATCTGTATGCCAAATCTTGTGCCACCTGTAACCACAGTCGATGAAGCGACTGCTTATCGCGCTCGCATCATGGCACATGCGCCGCAAGGCGTTCAGTTCGATCCACGTATGGCACTGTATCTGACTGACAATACCGATCCTGCTGAAATTGCAAAGATTAAACAATCCGAATTTGTCCAAGCCGTCAAATATTATCCTGCTGGCGCAACGACGAATTCACAATCTGGCGTGACTGACTTAGCCAAAGTCTACGGGGTCATCGCTCAAATGGAAGAGCATGGTGTGCCGTTCTTGCTGCATGGTGAAGTGACACATAACGAGATTGATATTTTTGATCGTGAAAAACGCTTTGTCGATGATATGCTTGAGCCGCTTTTACAACGTTTTCCAAAATTAAAAATCGTTCTTGAACACATTACCACCGCTGATGCAGCAGCATTCGTTCAAGCTCAAGGTGCTAATGTCGGTGCAACCATTACGCCGCAGCATTTGCTATTCAATCGTAATCACATGTTGGTTGGCGGCATCCGTCCACACTTTTATTGTTTACCAATTTTAAAACGTCAAACGCATCAAGCTGCACTGATTACTGCTGCAACCAGTGGCAATCCTAAGTTTTTCTTAGGAACCGACAGTGCGCCGCACGCGCAAGATAAAAAAGAAAACGCTTGTGGTTGTGCGGGTTGCTATAGCGCTCCAATTGCCATAGAGCTTTACGCAGAAGCCTTTGAACAAGCAAATGCTCTCGACAAACTCGAAGGTTTTGCCAGTTTCTACGGCGCTGATTTTTATGGTTTACCGCGTAATACGCAAAAAATCACGCTTATTAAGCAATCTCAACAAGTTCCAGCGTCTTATCCATATTTTGAGGATCAACAACTTGTGCCGCTTCGTGCAGGTGAAACACTAACTTGGTCTGTGCAAAGTGAGCGCGGCTAATGAATGATGTAAATGTGACAAATAATGCTGTAAATGAAGCCAAGCCAGCACGCCCAATCATTGGTCAGCGCTTCCGTGGTTTCTTGCCTGTGGTCGTCGATGTGGAAACAGCGGGCATGGATGCAAAAACCAATGCCTTGCTGGAAATTGCCTGTATTCCCATTTTGTTTGATGAAAATCATCAATTGGTTTTAGGTGAAGCGATACACGCACATATCAAACCGTTTGAAGGCTCGAAACTCGATCAGCGTTCTCTCGATTTTATTGGCATTGATCCATACAACCCGTTTCGTATGGCGGAAGATGAAAAGCCTGCGTTGCTACGCATTTTCAAATCGCTTGAGAAAACACGCCGTGAACAAGGTTGTAACCATTGTGTATTGGTCGGGCATAACGCGCATTTTGATTTAGGCTTCTTACAAGCTGCCGTTGCGCGTACACATACCAAGAATCAAACACCTTTCCATAGTTTCTCGGTGTTTGATACCGTGACGTTGGCAGCGGCAGCGTATGGTCAAACCGTTCTTGCACGCGCATGTCAGGCCGCAGGGATTCCGTTTAGTAATGGCGAAGCTCACGCGGCGTTGTATGACACGCAAAAGACTGCTGAGCTGTTTTGTAAAATCGTCAACGCTTGGCCGGCAATGCAGATCGCAAATGATGCGGAAACACCAGAGAGCGAGAATGATTCTGAATAATCATTCTGATCACGCCCAAAGATGAAACCACTTTCACTCATGGCACTCACTGCCGAAGCTGGTTTTGTCTTTAACGGCATCATGAACAGTGCCGACATTGACCCTACCGACGATCTTGAGCTGACCTACAGCAAAGATCGTGCGATGCCAATTCGCGAGCATCTGCAATCAGCGGAACTGAATAACATCGATGTCTTACCCGAATACTTGCTCATCAAAAAATTGGTTGAGCAGAAATTCCCACTGATTTTCGTCACAGGTGGCGCAGGCACAGGCAAAAGTACCTTTATTAAATGGCTCATGAAGCAATTTAAAGGCA
>JASLFQ010000122.1 GCA_030150595.1 Aquirhabdus sp. | reverse complement strand
GCCATATTGATTGATTACTTTGGTTTCCTTAATTACAAACTCCAATGCGCCATTTTTCTTGTCGTAAATGTCGGCAATACGCGCTTCAAACGTCACTGTATCACCCGCACACACAGGTGCGTGATAAGTAAAGGACTGCTCGCCATGCAAGATTCGCGACAGGTTCATGCCTGCCTCTGCAAACCACGCAAATGCACTCGGTTGTTCTAAGTCTAGTCCAAACAGAAATGTTGGTGGCACCAATAAAGAACGATAACCCGCTGCTCGCGCCGCCTCTTCATCGCTATAAATAGGATCTGTTTCACCAATCACTTTGGCAAAAAAACGCAAGCGGCCTTTTTCAATATCGACGGTATATGGCGGAAACACTCGACCAATATGGCTTTTATCAATCATGATGATGCTCTTTAAATTATTGACGATGATAAAGGATCACGACTCATTTTACTTATAGGTCACTCGACCTAACTTGAGCCAAAATTATATAGGTCAGTTGACAGATTAGTCAACGCTCATGACAATAGTGCCTTGAAAAGATCAGCGGAATAACACGGACTATGCTCAACACCGTCATTGAGTCATTAAAAAAGAAAGGTTCAGGCACAACAGGAAAAGGCGTTGAACGCGCTCAAGAAATTATGAATGCGGCGCGGGGGATTTTTGCCGCGGAAGGTTATGCTGGTCTTTCCATGCGTAGCGTTGCAGCACGCGTGAATGTCAGTTTGAGTACCGTGCAGCACTATTACCAAGATAAAGACACGTTGGTTGAAGCTGTTCTGTTGTTCATGATCGATGACTATCGTGTTGCCATCGAACAACTGAATGAATCCATGACGGGAAAAACCCAGATTGAACGCCTGATGGCAGCGATGGATTTATTTCTTGCCGAAGTACGCAAGCCCGATGTCGCAGGAGTCTTTATGGAAATATGGTCGCTCGCCAATCGCAATCCAGCCGCTGCCAAAATCCTCGACAAAGTCCGCATCCGTGAACAGAAAGAGTTTGTCCGCCTGATTAAAGGACTTGTGCCAGCCCTGAGTGAACGCGACTATGAATTACGCGCCATGCTCATGATTGCGCAAATTGATGGACTAACTATACAGCTTTCGCGTCAAAGTTTGGGACAATGGAACCATGATCAACTGGTTGATGCAGCACGCACAGCATTATTACGTTTAGCAACGGCTGACTGATTATCCAACCAAAATTAAAAAGCCCCTATCACCAAAGATAAGGGCCTTCTATTCAACTCAAATTACATCAAGAGGTCGAAAACTATCAACCTCATTGACTACAGCACTTACCCAGACACACTACTTAAAAACTTTAGCTCACATTCATATTAATGTGGCGGCACTGCAGGCACCTGTTGCCATCCAGAAGAGCAGCTCGGCACATAAGGATAATAACCCTTAGGCGAATGACAGTAATACCAGACTGGAGGTGCCGAAGTAGTCGGTGCAGCCTGTATCGGAGTTGAACTATCGTCATATACAGCGACCGAACCGCTATCTACATAAGCAGGATCATAATAGTCGCCATAACCATAATATGGATAGCCATAATATGGAGACAGCAAAGCCCCAGCGACCAAACCGCCAGCTAAACCCCAACCAAAACCACCGTAGCGATAGCCATGTCCGTAATAACCATGTCCGCCTCTGAAACCAACAGAACTATGGAACCCCCCACCATGAAAGCCACCACCATGACTTGGAAAAGCTTGCGCACTCGGCGCCACACTCAAACCACCAACCACAGTTAGCGCCGCAGCCATCATCAGTATTTTAGATTTCATGATTGATCTCTCCTTCAGCATGGCTCCGTAGCAAAATAACTACGATTGAATTCATCATGCTTCAGTAACAAAAGACTGTTTCAGCCCTTTATCACTTACTTATATTGTGCGCCCAAAATGCGATCTAATAAGGATTTTGTGTATATTTATTCACCTTTTTTGTGAGTTTGATAATCACTGGATCAAAATACATCAACCGCACAAAAGGATCATTTTTTTGCGCGGCAGACATCTACGTTCTGATCCATCCAACGTTGCAAGAACTCTCGACTCCCCGCGCCAATATCGCCAACCTCATCAAACAGACCCTCTTTTGTCTGAATAAAAATCTCAGGTTGACCCAGCGTCGGGGTATCCAGATAAGCCAAAATATTGCGCAAATGCTGTTGTGCCAATGCAGTACCAAGCGTACCGACTGACACACCCAACACGCCAGCAGGTTTACCTGCCCATACGCTCTGACCGTAAGGACGCGACGCATGATCAATCGCATTTTTTTAACACACTAGGAATTGAACGATTGTATTCAGGCGTCACAAATAAAAGCCCGTTTGCCGCTTTGATTTCGGCTTTTAATTGGACAACGGATGCGGCCTGATGCGCATCGTCATATTGGTTATACAGCGGTAAATCTCCAAGTTCTATTTGCTTAAATGAAAACTCTGATGGGGCAAACTTGGCAATTGCACTGGCAAACTTTCGATTGAGTGACTCTTTGCGCAAACTACCGGCAATCACTGCAATTTGAAATTGACTCATCATAAAATCCTTCTATAAATTTATTAGTTTGCAACCTTACTTGCGTAGGCATCCATCACTCGTGTCGAGTAAACAAGGGTAGCTCCTGCATTGACCGCAATCGCAACACCCAGTGCTTCCGCGATTTCTTCACGACTAGCACCATGTTTTGCAGCAGCATCCGTGTGAACAGTAATACAACCATCACATTGTCTGGTCACGGCAACTGCAAGCGCGATCAGCTCTCGTGTTTTTGCATCCAGAAGTCCTGTCTTGGCTCCTGCACCACTTAACTCTGCATACCCCCGGACTGTGCCTGGGCTAAGCTTTCCCATCTCTGAAATTGCAGCAATAATTTGCTGTTGATAAGCATTCCAATCGAGCATCATGATCAATGACTCCAAAATAGATGTTCTTGATTCACAACCACTTCATTCTACTCATCAGACATTACGCGTTACAGCCACCTTTACCATATACAAGCTTTTGAAATACAAGTTTTAAGCTGAGTAAAACGATGCAAAGTGATCAAGGAAATGAGTGAGTTGAAAAACATTACGAATGACGGTTTTCTTTCATAAAATCTCCTACAAGTGAGTCAATTGAATAAGACTTCTGGAACTTCAGGAGATGAAAATACCTCTTGACTGTATCACATGGATCGCAAGTCAATAATGAGAAAAGTTATTGTTTTGTACCTACCAAAACCCATTCTTCTTAACTCATGAAGTCTTCGGCTCTCTTGAATTTTATATAAAAAAAACCTCTATAAGAAAGAGGGCTTTTTTTGCAAAAGATTGAATCCCTCTTAATTTGAGAATGTCATTTTAAAAATCTGAGATCCTGTTGAAGATGCAGTAATCCCACTTAGAATAAAATACAGATTTCCAGTATTTTCAGTCGCCAAAGTTGTAACTTGAGCACTAGTCGATACGGGAAAATCCGTTAAATTTCCAGATGTATCCAATCGATAAATACCACTCACTGATGGCGTACTCGTCAGATCCGAGTAAGCAAAGAAAAGATTTCCTGTTGAATCTACAGCGATTTTACTGATATTAACTGTCTTGTTGATGGATGGAACAGTAATCGTACTCACCATACCACTCGGTGTGATTTTTCTAATTGCATTATTTCCAGCATCAGCAACATAGAGATTGTTATTCGCGTCAATCGCAACATCAGATGGCGCATTAAAAGTCGCAGCTGTACCACTACCATCTTTAAGACCCGCAACGCCGCTCCCCGCAAAAACTGACATTGAACCTGATGGATCAAATTTCAGGATGCGATTATTAGT
>JASLFQ010000246.1 GCA_030150595.1 Aquirhabdus sp. | reverse complement strand
TGACCAAAGGCATGATGCAATTGGCAGATCAAGAAGCTCAACAAAAGCTCACTGCTGCGCTAAACGCTTATACATCGAGTGCAGGTCAAGTCAGCGGTGGTTCGGGCGCAAATACGATTTATGCTTTTAGCGCACTCGGCGGTCAGGCGTTTTACGCTTGTCGCGTGGGTAATGATGATTTAGGTAAGTTTTATCTGAAAGATTTGGCTGCAGCCGCTGTCCACGTTTCACCAATTTCAGAAGGTCATGGAACAACTGGCACATGCTTGGTTCTGGTGACTCCAGATGGCGAGCGCACCATGCATACCTTCTTAGGAATTACGACTGATTTGTCGATCGATCAAGTCGATCTGACGCCACTACAAAATGCACAATATCTATATATCGAAGGCTATCTGGCGACCAGTCAAACAGCACGTGATGCCGTTCGTACTGCCCGCGCTCATGCACGCGAACAAGCACAATCAACCAAAATCGCAATCAGCCTATCTGATCCAGCGATGGTTCAATATGCACGCGAAGGATTGGTTGATTTAATTGGAGATGGCGTCGATATTTTGTTCTGTAATGAACACGAAGCGCTGATGTTTACCAACGAAGAAACCTTGGAAGGCGCGATTATTGCACTACAAAAACACAGTGCTTTAGTCGTTGTGACGCGTGGCGCAGACGGTGCAATGATTGGTTATGACGATGTGCGAATTGCCGTACCACCACAAGTGGCACCTCAAGTCTTAGATACCAATGGTGCTGGCGACGCGTTTGCAGGTGCATTTTTGTTTGGTCTAAGTCGTGGATTTACGTTGGGTGATTGCGGTTATCTAGCCACTGCCATTGCATCTACGCTTGTTGGTCAATTCGGTGCTCGTCTACGCCGTGAACAATATGCTGAAATTTTAGAAAAAACTCTGAAAAACTAAGACCGATTTGATGAACTGATTGGATGGATAGCTTGATGGATATGATTTGCAAGACTGAACAAGTCGATGAGCGTGATGCGCGTAGCTTTGATACACAAAAAGGTGAAGTGATCGTTACTCAGCGAGACGGTGTGTTTTATGCGTATTTAAATCGCTGCCCACATCTTGGCGTCAGTCTTGAATTTCAAGAAAATCAATTCATGGATATGGATCGAGAGTTTTTGATCTGTGCAAATCATGGTGCTTTATTTCAAGTTGAAGATGGATTTTGCGTATTTGGTCCGTGCAAAAATCAGTCTTTAACCAAAATTAACATTGAAGTGCATTCAGATGGTGGCATATTTTTTAAATCTTAATAGTTTTTAAATCTTAAGGAAATGTCATCCAAACAATACTCTTTTTTTCGTATCCTAATATCAGTGGCTTGTGCACCTCCAAGATTAGTGTAGATGCATAGATGATTTATTGTTCTACAAGATCAAAACTTTACCAAAGTCCATAACGCGCTCTACCGATTGTCTGTTTAATTCTCTGTCGATGCACCTTAAAATAAGACAGTCCTTCGTTTAACTTATTAGCACTTATTCTTATGCCGCATAAAAAATCGTTTTCTTATCAGATTCGCGTCTACATCGAAGATACGGATGCAGGCGGCATTGTTTATCATGCAAATCATATTAAATATATGGAGCGTGTTCGGACTGAGTGGTTACGCTCGCAAGGTATTGAACATTATCTAGCGGGTGATAAAGGCACTGACCCACAAGCTGATCAAAGTTTACCGAACTCATCTTTTTCTTTTGTGGTTCATCAGCTACAAATCACCTATCACCAACCCGCAGTTATGGATAACTTGCTCATCGTTTCGATTGAGGCGGTTTCATGTGGTGCTGCGTCTTTTGTTTTGCAGCAAAACATTGAGCGTGACGATGTAGTTGACGGCGTGACCAAGCGAATTAGTATCGCGTCTGCACAAGTTAAACTCGCATGTCGTGATGCGAATTTAAGACCTCGTCGTTTACCAAGCAAAATTAGTGATTTAATACAAAGCGCACGTTTAATTTGATTTACACATCTTCAGCACGCCTTTTGCTGCAAAGATATGATTGTTTTTGTATATGTATTAATTAGTTTTCTTATTTTTGAACCTTTTGTTTTGTATAGTGATCGCCCATGACTCCTTCGTTAAGTTTTATTGATTTAATCGCTCATGCGAGTGCTGTTGTTAAGTTTGTCATGCTACTCCTTTTTGCTGCATCAGTTTATGGATGGTATTTGATTGCCAAACTTGAAATCTTAAATGGCAAAACGAATAAAGAAGATCAACACTTTGAAAAAGTGTTTTGGTCAGGTGCTGAATTAAAAACGCTTTATCAAAATGCTCAAATCAATCCCAATAAACGTGGTCACGAAGCCATTTTTTATGAAGGCTTCTCTGAGTTTGTAAAGTTGCGTCAAAAAGGCGTCAGCCGTGAAGAACGCTTAGCAGGAACGGAAAGAATGTTACGTGTTTCTCTTTCTCGTCAACAAATTCCGTTAGAACAAGGCTTGCCGTTACTTGCTAGCATTGGTTCTGTATCGCCTTATATCGGTTTGCTCGGTACAGTTTGGGGCATCATGAATGCCTTTATGGGATTGTCACAAGTGCAGCAAGCAAGTCTCGCGGCGGTTGCACCTGGTATTGCGGAGGCCTTGATTGCAACGGCGATTGGTTTATTTGCAGCGATTCCAGCGGTTCTGGCATTTAACCGTTATAGCGCAAAAAGTGAAGCGGTGTACCAACAACGCGTATTGTTCGCGGAAGAGTTGACTGGCCTATTGCAACGTGAGGCAAGCTAAATGTCACTTTCGGGAAGTCCATTTGTTCGTGCCAAAAAACCGCTGAAAAGCGATATGAACGTTGTGCCTTATATTGACGTGATGTTGGTGCTGCTGGTTATTTTTATGGTGACGGCGCCGATGATTACTGCGGGTCTGACTGTTGATTTGCCTAAAGCAGTCAGCGATCCATTATCAAGTTCAAAGGAGCCTCCAGCGATCGTGACGGTGGAAGCTGATGGCAAGTTGTCGGTACGTTTTGGTAATGAAAAAGATCATGAAGTCACACAATCTGAATTGCATGACGAATTGACCCAAGCGCAGGTCAAAAATCCGCATCTTTTAGTGCTGGTTCGAGGTGACAAAAAGGCACCTTACGGGGATGTGGTGACTTTAATGGCGACATTACAGTCTAGTGGTTTGCCACAAGTCGGATTGATGACTGAACAACCTCCAACAAAGCCGCTGTAACAAGCGACAAGTTGGAGATCGAGCTATGTATTTGTATTTAAATTATTTAATGTTGACAACAAAACTGTGAACTCTATCAACGTAGTATCTCCCAGACAGCCTCACGGTGTAGTAAAGCCTTACACCTCTGATCGAGCTCCGCTTGCCTTTACGGTATTGCTGCATATTGTCGTTTTGACTGTATTCATCTGGTTTGGCAAAAATCTAGCTCCTCTACCCGTTCCAAAGCATATTCAAGCAGTGATTATGCCTTCTAATTCAACGGATAATTCTGCATCCAAAGCTACAGACAACGCAGCTACGCCACCTCCAGCACCAAGTGCTATGCCTGATCAAAAGGTCAAACAACAAATTAAGAAGCAAGAAGAAGCCGAACGTCGTACGGCTGAACATGTCGCCGAAGTTGCCGCCGCCGCTGCCGCTGCAGAAAAAGCCGCGACCTTAGCCGCAGTAAAACACCAAGAAAAAGTTGAACAAGCAAAAGCACAAGCCATCGCCGCAGAACAAGCAGCGACAGCAGCAAAACAAGCTGCTGCAGATAAACAAGCTGAAATCGAACGAGAATATGCACTCAGAAAATCTCAGCACGCTGATAAATTAAAAGCAGAATTAGAAGAAAAACGTGCTGCAAAAGAAGCCAAAGCAGCCGAAGAAAAAGCTCAAGCACTTGCCGCTCAGAAGGCACAAGAAAAGAAAGATGCTGAAGATGCAAAAAAACAAGCTGCGAAAGAGGCAGCCGAAAATGCAAAAGCAGCAAAAGTTCGTGAAATGAAAGAAGCGAAAGTTGCACAAGAGAAAGCCGACAAAGAGCAAGCACTCAAAGATGCTAAAGCGAAAGAAAAAGCTGATAAAGAAGCTAATGCTAAAGCCGACAAAGAACAAACTCTTAAAGATGCTAAAGCTCAAGAGAAAGCAGATAAACTCAAAGCCGCTAAAGAAGCTGCCGATGCAAAGCGTCGTTTAACGCAATCATTGGGTAATGATGATGATGTCGTGAGCAGTCTAAAAGGACAAGTTGCCGCAAATGCTAAAGCAAATAGTATTGGTAAATATGCCGCTCAGATTAAGTCGCATATTAAAAGCGCTTGGCGTTTACCAAATGGTAGTTCTGGATTAAAAGCAACGGCCCGATTTACCTTAAGTACTGATGGCTCAGTGATTAGTGTTGTCATTATTTCATCAAGTGGCAATGATGATTTCGATGCGAGTATTAAAGCTTTAAGAAATTTAAGTGGAGTACCTGTTCCAAGTGATTCAGATACTTTTGAACAAGTTAAGTTTTCAACGATTACGTTTCATTCATCATGATTAACTTTAAATTTAGCCATAACCCGAATACTCACCTTGGAGTAAAACCCATGCTCAGCCAAAGCTCTTTTATAAAAAATAGTGCTTTCTCGATTATCTTGTTCTGCTTATTGCCGATTGGTATCAGCCATGCAGAGTTGCAACTTGAGATTGTAAAAGCGCCAGATCAAGCACCTCAAATTGCGATTGTGCCGTTTGCATCTGATGCAACATTACAACCGATTATCCAAAGTGATTTACAACGCTCAGGGAAGTTTGCAAGTAGTGCGAATTTGCCAGCTCAGCCAACAACAAGCCAAGACGTCGAAGCCAATCAACAAGTTTGGCAAAACGCTCAGATTCCTTACGTAGTCGTTGGTCAGGTTCGTCCTTCTGGTAATGGCTTTAGTGTTCAATACGAACTGGTCGATATTCAAAAAAATACCCGTATCTTGGGTGAGACGATGAATGTTCCAGCGAACCGCATGCGTGCCGCTGCGCATTTGATAGCTGATAAAATTTATCAAGCGCTCACTGGCATTCAGG
>JASLFQ010000227.1 GCA_030150595.1 Aquirhabdus sp. | reverse complement strand
TCGGGCGCGCATTAAAAATGATTTGAATCTGAGCTGCGATTTAATCGAGAAGGAACTTGGCGTGAGACCACGCGCTGTCGTCTGGCCATATGGTGCAATGAATGATCAAATCCGAGAAATTGCCAAGTCAATTGGGTTGTCGATTTCTTTTTCATTGGGTGATGACAAGATTAATGATGTCCAAAATATAGAATATCCAGTATCTCGTCTGCTTGCTTCCAAGAGTCCTACTGCGACTCAGATCGAGCAAAAGATTAGCGATATTATTCTGCTCAAATCATCGCCTCAACGTGCAGTACAAGTAAAGCTGGATGATGTATACGATCCAGATCCTATAAAACAGGAAACCAATTTAAGTAAACTGTTAGATCGCATAAAAGCGCTGAATATTAGCTCTGTTTATTTGCAGGCATTTTATGATCCAAATGGCGATGGCGTGGCGTCACAGGTGTATTTCCCGAATCGACATTTACCGATGCGCGCCGATTTGTTTAATCGTGTTGCATGGCAATTGCGAACTCGCGCTGGCGTCAAGGTTTATGCGTGGCTGCCTGTATTGGCTTTTGATTTGCCTGATTCCGCTGCACAAAAGCGACTTTCGCTGCAATCGAGTCGAGAAGGTCAACATCAATTGAGTCCATTTGTGCCTGAGTCAGTACAGCTCATTGGGGATATTTACGAAGATTTGGGAAAAAATACACCTAGCCTCAATGGTATTTTGATGGGTAGCGATGCCTATCTGGGCGATGACGAGCATTTGAATGCTCAAGATAAAGCACAAGCTTTGATTAGTTTGGGTGATGTGCTGGTTACTCGATTGAGTCATTACCAAGACTCGAGTAGTCGTTTCGGCGTGGTACGTAGTTTGAATGCACAAACTATTTTAGATTCAGCAACCCAAACCAGTGCTGATCAAGAACTCGCTTCTTTTGTGCGGCATTACAATGAAGTCGCGTTGGTGATACAGCCTGATGCAAAGCATTCAAGCTTTGACAAGTCACTCAAAATACTGGTTTCACATGTTGCAAAAACTCCTCATGGTTTAGAGAAAGTCACTTTTGAATTGCAAGTTAAAGATGCTAGCCATCAATGGATAGATGGTTTTGTCTTGCGAGATTGGATGCAAACGTTGGAGCAGTTGGGCGCGCAGAATTTGGCTTATTCTACTGATGATTTCTTCAATAACAAACCTTCGTTTACGGTCGTATATGGTGGCATTAGCCTAAATCAGTTCCCTGCATTTTATAGAGACCCTCAAATGGGTCATGCCATGGATAAAAAGGTTGTAGCACCATGAGTGAATGGATTACTAGCGTTCTTATTCCGACGCTTCATAGCTTTATGTTCGGGTTCGTTTTTTATTATCCGCTGATTATGTCGTGGCTGTGGATTTTTGGTGGACTATTTTTTTACTTTCGTCGTGAAGTACCGCGCCCAAAATTACCAGTGTTCGACAAGGTTGAAGGATGTAGTATTCTCATTCCTTGCTTCAACGAAGAAGAAAATGTGCGCGAGACGATACGTTATGCGCTGGCAACACGCTACCCAGATTTTGACGTGATTGCGATGAATGACGGCAGTAGTGATCGCACGGCTGAGATTTTGGATGAGTTAGCAATCAATGAGCCGCGTTTACGAGTCATTCATTTGAATACCAACCAAGGTAAAGCGATTGCGTTACGTACTGGCGCAATTAGTAGTCGACATGAATATTTGATTTGTATCGATGGCGACGCCTTAATACATCCTAATACGGTGCATTGGATGATGTTTCATTTAACATCTGGACCGCGTGTGGGTGCTGTGACAGGGAATCCTCGTATTTTGAATCGTTCGACATTGCTTGGAAAAATCCAAGTCGGGGAGTTTTCCTCCATTATTGGTTTGATTAAACGTGCGCAGCGCACCTATGGGCGAGTTTTCACTGTATCAGGTGCGATAGCCGGATTTAGGCGAACAGCGTTACATCGAATTGGTTATTGGAGTGAAGATATGATCACCGAGGATATTGATATCTCTTGGCGATTACAGATGGATTATTGGGATGTTCGGTACGAAGCAGAGGCACTGTGTTATTTATACATGCCTGAAACTTTACGAGGACTATGGAGTCAACGTCTACGTTGGTCACAAGGTGGAATTGAGGTTCTGTTCCGCCACACACCTCGATTGTTTCATTGGAAAAAGCGGAGATTCTGGGGGGTCGCAATAGAGTACGTTCTCAGCGTTTTATGGGCTTATGGAATGATGTCCGTTCTGCTACTTTTTATCTTGGGCTTTTTCTTGGATCTGCCGCCTTTTTGGCAGGTGGATCGAATTACCCCGCAGTGGTGTGGATTATTGCTTGGCTTAACCTGCCTTATTCAATTTCTAATTAGTTTGTGGATTGACCGTCGTTATGAGCGTGGACGGGTGCTACGCAATTATTTTTGGGTGATTTGGTATCCATTGCTGTATTGGGCGTTGTCAATGCTGACGACCGTAGTTGCGGTACCTAAGACTTTACTGAAGAAAAAGGGCAAACGGGCACGATGGACTAGTCCAGACCGAGGCATACATCCACATGAAATTCAGCATGAACATGAGGAAATTTGATGACAACCACTAAAACTAGTACTAATCAGAATAGTAGTGACATTGAATTGCCACGTTTCATTGATCAGCCAGATTTACAAAGCGCTGGACAAAGAACAGTGTTGTCCATCCTTGCATTATTGGCTTGGATTTGCTGGTTATATCTTTTTTTGCCGTTGTTGACTTTGGTTGGTTGGGCGATTAGCTATCAACGCGTCAATCAATATATTGTGCATAATAAAGATGGCTTCTTTCAACAGATTGAACTTCTTGGTCCGATTGTGATCATTATGGGGACATTGTTAATATTTTGGGCAACTTACAATTGGGTTCGATTTAGAGGGAGTTCTCGTCGTGTTGCACCGCAAGATGCGACCGTGAATGAAATTGCAGTGCATTTTAAGATTTCCGCAAATTTGGTTCATCAAGCACAGAGTAGGCAAGTGAATGTCTTTTATTTTGATGAGAATGGTGCAGTGATTGATATTGCTGGTCCAGAGAGCGGTGCTGTTCAAGAGGAAAGTTTTGTAGGGTTATTAGCGAATAACTAAATAACGAACGTTAATTTTTAGCGCAAGGCCTACCTACTTCAGAATCATTCAAAAAAAAAGACCGCCGAAGCAGTCTATTTTTTTAATTACAAGTAATTAACGTTTATCAACTGGTGTGAAGTCACGTTGTACTGAACCTGTGTACAGTTGGCGTGGACGACCGATTTTGTATGCAGTTGAGTGCATTTCTAACCAGTGGCTGATCCAACCTACAGTACGCGCCAATGCGAAGATTACAGTGAACATGCTGGTTGGGATGCCGATCGCTTTCAGGATGATACCTGAGTAGAAGTCGACGTTTGGATACAGTTTGCGATCAATGAAGTACGGGTCGGTGAGCGCGATTTCTTCGAGCTTCATTGCCAATTCAAGTTGTGGATCATGGATGCCAAGCGCAGCAAGCACTTCATCACATGTTTCTTTCATAACTTTAGCGCGTGGATCGAAGTTTTTGTAAACGCGATGACCGAAGCCCATCAGTTTAACTTCTTTGGTTTTTACTTTTTCCATGAACTCAGGCACTTTATCAACAGTACCGATTTCATCAAGCATTTTTAGAACAGCTTCGTTTGCGCCGCCATGTGCTGGACCCCACAGTGCAGCGATACCTGCCGCGATACACGCGTAAGGATTTGCACCCGTAGAACCTGCCAGACGTACAGTCGAAGTTGAAGCATTTTGCTCATGATCTGCGTGCAATGTGAAGATGCGATCCATGGCTTTTGCAAGGATTGGATTCACTTTATAGTTCACATCAGCAGGAACAGCAAACATCATATAGAGGAAGTTTTCTGCGTAGTTCAGGTCGTTGCGTGGGTACATAAACGGCTGACCGTTTGAATATTTGTAGCACATTGCTGCGATCGTTGGCATTTTTGCGACCAAACGAATGGCAGTGATGTTGCGATGGTCAACGTTATTGACATCCAGCGCATCGTGGTAGAACGCAGATAGCGCACCAACAACACCACACATGACTGCCATTGGATGTGCATCGCGACGGAAACCATCAAAGAATTTACGGATTTGGTCGTGAACCATGGTGTGGTTAGTGACTAAGCTAACGAACTCTGCTTTTTGTGCTGCGTTTGGTAATTCACCATTTAACAGCAAGTAGCAT
>JASLFQ010000203.1 GCA_030150595.1 Aquirhabdus sp. | reverse complement strand
TGCGGATTTGCGGCTTGGCTGTCATGGGTGAGACTCCTTGGGCTGAATGCGAAAAAAATTGGTTAAACGAAAAGCGGAATAGTATAGCTGATTTTTTCGTATTGACTCAGTTTGATAACGAAAAAATACGAGTTTAGAGGTGTTAAAATAGAATGTATTTAGAACAGTTCCTAGGGGGAATTGTATCAGGTAATGATATTACTCAATGCACTTGATTGATGTACATGTCAGTCAACTTTGATGGCCTATATCAGGGTAGAATTAATGAAGTGCTTTTAAGCTAAGGTCGCGATCATGTCGCAAAATCAATGGAACGCCAAGCAGCTTCAATTCGTTGCGGCAATGCAGCGCTATGAAGAGCGTCGTTCATATCAACTTATTAATAAATTAGTCTCTTGGTTTAACGTTTCCCTGCAACTTTTTCTCATGGTTTTAGCATTTCGATTAGATATTGGTTTTGGTTGGCAGATTTTTGCAGTGCTCGCAGCTTATGTTTTAGCTGATTTTGTGAATGGGTTGGTTCATTTATATATGGATCACAATGATGACTATTCATCAATGGTTGGCCCATTTGTCGCATCGTTTCATCTTCACCACGATATTCCAAGGTATACGGATAAACCGCTGCTTCAAGTTTATGTCGATGAGTCTGGCTATAAGTTGTGGTTATTCTTTTTCTTATTAGTGCTACTTGCCTTGTTTGTGTGGAGTACCATGCCGCCATTGTTGCTTTGTATGGGTGCTTATTTCGCGGTGTTTTCGTCGATCGCGGAAGTGTCTCATTATCTGTGTCATAACAGCAGTTCAAGAATCGTGCGACAGTTACAGCGCTTCTGGATTTTGCTGCCGAAAAAACATCATATGCAACATCATCGTGTGGATAATGTGAACTATGCATTTCTAAATGGGATGAGTGACCCATTAATTAATTGGATTGCATCGGTTTTTTACCGAGGATATAAGTCGAATACGGATTTGCATACGGCACTATATCAGCAGATTCGCCATTCTGGTGATGTACCAGCGAGTCGCTGATTTTTAGTGTTTATGAGAAAGCATATGGCTCCATTTCGTTAAATGGCGTTTAGTCGTAGAAAGAGACTGATTTAGCACAATTAAAGTATTGCCTTTCGGGTGGGTTTGATCTAAAAGTAGAGATGTTTGCATCATTGCCATTGCTGTTTTCACAGTGCACAAGGAGTGTTTTATGCCAATAGATCAAATCACGATTACTCAAGATTCCTTCGTGGTTTTATGGAGTCCACATCGCAAGCAGTTTCATATTGAAACTGTTGCTGATCGTTTGCAGCGTAATCGACGGATATTTAAGCTTGGTAAACCTGAAGGTGACTTTATTGCGATCGCTTATGCAAATAATCATGAAGAGGCGGTAGAGATCCAAAAGAGTTATGAGTCGCAACGTCTCGCGTGCCTTTCTGATCAAACTGGCTAAGATGCTCACTCATTGATAAAAATGCCGTATTTTCGATTGCGTCAGTTTCGAGATTAGTAGAGTACGGCGTTAAAATCGCGCCGCTTTGACGGCGTTTCGCGTTACAATCTCGCGCATATTTTTTTGCTCTGATTTTTTAGATGAAATTGAGCTTGTTGAGGAGCACCGTATGGACGCATTAACGATTGAACGTGACATTTTAGATGAAGCAGTGGCTCATTTACATACGATACGTGACTTTATCCGTTTTGGCGTGACCGCCTTACGCGCTGCAGAAGTGCATTTGGGGCAGGGGACTGAAGATTATTTTGCTGAAAGTTCGGCACTGGTTTTACAAACACTGTCTTTGGATTGGTCGGCAGACGAACAGATTCTGGATAGTCGCTTGTTGCCTTCAGAAAAAGAAAAAGTCGTTGAGTTACTGGCTAAACGAATTAATGATCGCATTCCTTTGGGCTATTTGCTCAATGTTTCTTATTTTTGTAATCAACCGTATTACGTGGATGAGCGTGTATTGATTCCGCGTTCGCCGATTGCAGAGTTGATTAATAATCGCTTTGCGCCAGTGTTGACTGATGGCATCAGTGGTTTGGTTGATGGTGTGAACCGTTTACCGCCTGTTGTCGATTCGGCGTTTGTACCTGAGCGTATTTTGGATTTGTGTACTGGTTCTGGTTGCATCGCGATTGCGTGTGCGTATGCGTTTGAAGATGCGCAAGTGGATGGTGCAGATTTGTCGCGTGAAGCTCTTGAAGTCGCTTCAATTAACGTTGAGCATCATCAAAAAGACAATCAAGTGTCACTAATTCAATCAAATTTGTTTGAAAAAATTCCACCGCAACAACAATATGATTTGATCGTTTCAAATCCGCCGTATGTGGATGCGTCTGATATGGCTGATTTGCCACAAGAGTTCTTGCATGAACCAGAAATGGCACTCGCGGCGGGTCGTGATGGCTTGGATTTGGTCAAACATATTTTGGTGAAATCAACTGAATATCTGTCGTCACGTGGATTGCTCGTGGTTGAAGTGGGTAATAGTGAATGGGCGCTACGCCAATTATTCCCGAAAGTGCCGTTTCATTGGTTGCATTTCACCCAAGGTGGTACAGGCGTGTTTGCATTAACTGCGAGTGAATGTCATCAATACCACGCGCAATTTGTGGCGGCGTTGGCGTTGAGTGAGTAAGTGGTTAATGTGATAATTTATCTGGAATAACCATGATACCGTCTATTGTTTCGGTTTCTAGCGTAGAAATTATTCGAGATGGAGGGTCTCTTGCCGCAATTTTTTACGGTCAGGATGGCTGTGAATATTGGTTGTTCTTCAGGTTTATTCGGGATTTTTTTGGTACTAATTCATCGATAATTGGCTATATGCAGCAAGTTAATGTTGATAGGCTTACTGGTATTGTTTATGAGTTGTCTTGGGAACATGCATTAATCTATTTAAGACAAATCTTTCCATTTCTTAATGGAAAGTACCATAAAAGATTATTAAGAAGTATGGAAGAAATAGCATTAAGTTCAGGGCAATTACCTACAGTTATGCCAGTTTTATGGAACTCTCAGTTCATAGAATGTGACTCCTGATTTGCAGGATCAAAAAGAAGTTAGATTTTGATTTATTAATGAGTAAAAGATATGGCAGGCAATAGCGTTGGGCAATTATTTCGAGTGACGACATGCGGCGAATCGCATGGCGTGGGCTTGATGGCGATTGTCGATGGCGTCCCTCCGGGTATGGCGTTAAGTGAAGA
>JASLFQ010000150.1 GCA_030150595.1 Aquirhabdus sp. | reverse complement strand
TGCATCGAGTGTATCGTGCCCTTGATCTTGTAGTGCATATGCACGAATTTTGTTGGGTAGTCCGATACCGCGCCCTTCTTGGCGTAAATAAAGGAGCGCACCTTTTCCAACTTGTGCAATGAGTTCAAGTGTTGCATTGAGCTGTGGACCACAATCACACCTGAGAGATCCGAAGGCGTCGCCTGTTAAGCATTCTGAGTGGATACGAACCAATATTGGTGCGTCTGTATTCGTGATTTCCTTGGTGATTAAACCTATAGAAAGTGCGATATGTTCTTGTTCTGTTTCAGGATCCTGAAATACTGAAATATCAAATTCACCATGCTTTGTAGGGAGTTTTGATGCGGCAACGAACTCAACAGACATTATTCACTCTGTAATCCAACTGATAGCCTAATAGTATAACCTAGCTTTCGTGTGGATGTGATGTCACATCCTTTTTACTTACGAGTGTTTGTTGATATTGTTATTGCGAAAAAATATATTTTCATTAGACCTTTGGGATTGATACATCTTTTCTAATATCCTCGTGAAATTTTCTTTATAATGGGTAGACGTGCGCTCTTTGTCTGTATACAGGGAAAAAGTGAATGGATTTGCTTGATTGATCTATGCTGTACTGGTCTTAAACGGTTAGGATGGGAGAAGCGGGGCATTAAGAAACCGTAGTGTGAGTGTAGTAACTGTTTTTTAAATATTTTCCACCTTAGTTTTGGCATATCTAAACGCTATGATGTATACCCAGATTCCAACGCTGCGCCCCGATACTCCATTATTGGATCAAATCGACGAGCCTGCGCAGCTCAAAAAACTCAGTATTGCTGAATTGAATGTTTTGGCAAGTGAGTTGCGTGCGTATTTGTTGTACGCGGCTGGACAAAGTGGCGGGCATTTTGGCGCCAATTTAGGTGTTGTTGAGTTGACCGTGGCATTGCATACCGTGCTCGATACGCCGCGTGATCGACTCGTTTGGGATGTTGGACACCAAGCGTATCCACATAAAGTGCTCACTGGTCGACGCGAGCAACTGACAACAATCCGTAGTAAAAATGGTTTAGCGGCATTTCCGTCGCGAGAAGAGTCTAAGTTTGATACATTTGGTGTCGGGCATTCTTCGACGTCAATTTCTGCAGCGTTAGGTATGGCGCTGGCGCAACGTTATCAATTTCAAAGCACTCAAGCAGTTCCTGCACGTGTTGTCGCTGTGATTGGCGATGGCGCGATGACTGCGGGGATGGCATTTGAGGCAATGAATGATGCAGTACAGCATCATGCTGACTTGTTGGTCGTTCTAAATGACAATGATATGTCTATCTCGGGCAGCATAGGCGGATTGGCGCATCATCTTTCTGGTTTATGGCAAAACGGACAGTATGTCCACGTCAATGATGATGGTTCACCAGAAGTTCGCCAGCGTCCAGATTGGGCTTTTCGTGCACGTAAACCTGCACCAGATCATATCAATGCCAACTCTGATAATTTATTTAAAGCATTGGGTTTTGAGTATTTTGGTCCAGTTGATGGGCATGATTTACCAGAGCTATTAAGAGTACTGAATGCTTTAAAAGATCGTAAAGGCTGTCGTTTACTGCATGTGTACACGACTAAAGGCAAAGGGTTTACCCCAGCCGAGCAAGATCAGATTGGCTATCACGCAATCGCAAAACTTGGTGCGAATAAGCTGGGTGCAGTCAGTACGAAGCATGCGTCACATAAGCCGATTAAATATTCTGATATTTTTGGTCAATTTTTGTGTGATCAAGCTGCACTTGATTCGCGGCTATTAGCCATTACGCCTGCCATGTGTGAAGGTTCGGGTATGGTGGAGTTTGCGAAACGCTACCCAGAACGGTTCTTTGATGTCGCGATTGCTGAGCAGCATGCGTTGACCTTAGCGGCTGGAATGGCCTGCGAAGGGATTAAACCTGTGGTTGCGATTTATTCGACATTCTTGCAACGCGGTTATGACCAGTTAGTACATGACATTTGTTTGCAAAATTTGGACGTCACTTTCGGCATAGATCGCGCTGGCCTGGTGGGTGAAGATGGCGCGACTCACGCAGGCACATTTGATTATGCCTTTATGCGTACATTGCCAAATTTGGTGCTGATGGCGCCAAAAGATGAAAATGAATGTCGTCAAATGCTACACACTGCTTATCAATATGCTGGTCCAGCGGCAGTTCGCTATCCGCGTGGTGCTGGTGCTGGAAGTCAGATCGTTGAAGAGTTTACTGCATTACCGATTGGTAAATCTGAATTGTTGCTTTCACTCAATGAAGACAGTATGCAGAAGGTCGCTTTGCTCGCGTTTGGTAGTCGCGTGATGGCGACGCTAGATGCTGCACAGCAATTGGCCGCAACGGGACTTGGAGTCAGTGTGGTCAACATGCGTTTTATTAAGCCATTGGATCTTGAAATATTACAGAGTCTTGCCGTGTCACATCATGCTTTCGTGACCATTGAAGAGCATGCTGTCATGGGTGGTGCGGGTAGTGCTGTGAATGAGGCCTTGCATCAGTTATTTATTATTAAACCTGTGCTCAATCTTGGGTTGTCCGATCGCTTTTTATCGCATGGTGAACACGGCGATATGCTCAAAGATGAAGGTTTGGATGTGACAGGAATTACTCATTCTGTACAGGCATTTTGTGCGAAAGTATTTAAGGATTAACATCCTCAGATGATGTGAGTTGTTTGTTATTACGAACAGCAGCTTTTTTAATGGTTTTCTAGCCGTGTCGATATGATTTACGTTAGAATACTCCGCTTTATACAGACAAGCCAAAAAGAGTGACGGTAAATGGAACCAATGGTGGTGATGGCGACGCGCGCAGCGCAATTGGTCGGCAGCGAAATTCTTAAGGCGCATCAAAATCGCCATAAAATTGATCTTCAAGTTGAAAGTAAAGGTAACGCTGGAATCACGAGCTTAGTGACCCGTGTAGATCGTTATGCGGAAAGCTTATTGATTAGCACGTTGCGTAAGAGTTACCCAACGCATAGCTTTCTGGGTGAAGAAGAAGGTTTCCAAGAAGGTAAGGATCCAGATTGGTGCTGGATTATTGATCCATTAGATGGCACAACGAATTTTGTGCAGGGTCTTCCTCATTTCTGTATCTCTATTGCAGTGCAATACAAAGGGGTGACCGAGCATGGTGTCATTTATGATCCTGTGCGCGATGAAATGTTTAGTGCAAGTCGTGGTCGCGGAGCTGTTTTGAATCAACGTCGTTTGCGTGTGACCGAGCAAGTTTCTTTGGAAGGTGCCAATTTCGCTGTTGGACATCCATATCGTGCTGAGCGTGCGGGCGTTGTAACCAGTTTTGCAAAAGAGCATTTTGCTTCCCTACTTGCAGTGACCGAAGCTGGCGCGAATATTCGTCGCTGTGGCTCAGCTGCACTTGATCTCGCTTATGTTGCTGCTGGACGTTTTGATGGTTTCTTTGAGCTTGGTTTAAAAAGCTGGGATATCGCAGCTGGCGAACTTCTGGTTCGTGAAGCGGGTGGTACTGTCGTTGATGCCAAAG
>JASLFQ010000099.1 GCA_030150595.1 Aquirhabdus sp. | reverse complement strand
CGCCATCGGCGCAACAGATCTGCCTGATAAATTCATGAACGTGGAAGGTAATAATAACCGCACATCATGACCATCAATAAGTCCGCGACCCGTAAGACCAGAAAATCGACTTTCTGCTTTCAGGGTAATGTTAAAACGCTGTGCAATGTCTTCAACATACCAAAACCCAGCGTTATGACGAGTCTGGGCATATTCCGTTCCCGGATTGCCCAGCCCTACAATGAGGGAAATACTCGTTTGTTCTTTAGACATTGCTTAAGAATGCACTGAATTATTCAGCAGCGGTTTCTTCAGCTTCGTCAGCTTTTTGGCCTTTTGGCAAGTGAATGCTTGCGATTGGCAAATCATGGCTGTCTGCGCCGTGGCTCAATTGAGTCAACTTAACGCCTTTAGGCAGTTTGATGTCTGACAAGTGTAGAACTTGGTCAAGCTTAGCTGTGCTAAGGTCAACTTCGATGAATTCTGGCAAGTTTGCAGGTAATGTACGTACTTCAACGTCATTCACTTGAATCGACAATTGGCCGCCTTGTTGTTTCACGCCAACCGCTGTATCTTGGTTGATGAAGTGCAATGGAACACGGACAGTGATGTCATGTGTTGCATCAATGCGATAAAAGTCAGCATGCATTGGGGTGTTTTTTGCTGGATGACGTTGCAACGCTTTCAAGATGACTTGTTCGCTTTTGCCATCAACATTCAAAGTCAAAACGTGTGAATAAAACGCTTCGCTTTCCAATGCTTTAACCAATTCATTCAAACGAATGCTGATTGATTGTGCAGCAGCAGTGCCGCCGTAAATCACGCCTGGTACGAGGTTTGTGTGACGCAGGCGGCGGCTCGCACCCTTCCCTTGCAAGTCACGGGCTTGAACGTTCAAGCTGAAATCTGTAGTGCTCATGGTATTTCCTAAATAAACAACAGTTTAAAGTCTCAAAAATCGAGGCTTTAGTTGGTAAAATGCCGAACTTGCGACCAGTTCGGCGGGGTTAAACGAGGTTTCTCGTTCAATACAAAAATCTGGGTTAATCTAATAAAAGATTAAAGCAGTTCAAACATTGCGCTGATAGATTCTTCGTTATTAATACGACGAATCGTTTCTGCGAGTAAACTTGAAATGCTAATTTGGCGAACTTTGCCACATTCACGTGCAGCTTGGCTAAGCGGAATGGTATCCGCAACGACTAATTCATCAATCGGGGAGCCATTCAAATTATCAATTGCAGCGCCAGACAATACTGGGTGAGTACAGTATGCGATCACACTGCGTGCACCATGTTCTTTTAGTGCGGCAGCGGCTTTGCACAATGTGCCTGCAGTATCAACCATGTCATCCACAATCACACAATCGCGGCCATTCACATCACCAATGATATGCATGACTTGTGCTTCATTTGCACGTAGGCGGCGTTTGTCGATAATGGCGAGTTCAATATCACCTAATTGCTTAGCAACAGCGCGTGCACGAACGACACCACCGATGTCTGGAGATACAACGATCAAATTACCGTTTTCACCACGTTTTTTGAGGTCTGCCAAAAGAACAGGTGAGCCGTAGATGTTGTCTACAGGAATATCAAAGAAACCTTGGATTTGATCGGCATGGAGATCCATCGTTAAAACACGATCGATTCCAACAATGCTCAACATGTCTGCAACGACTTTAGCGCTAATCGGTACACGTGCTGAACGTGGACGACGATCTTGGCGTGCGTAGCCGAAATAAGGCAAAACAGCGGTAATACGTCCTGCACTCGAACGACGAAGTGCATCTGCCATGACCAAAATTTCCATCAGGTTATCATTGGTTGGCGCACAAGTAGGCTGTAGGATGAACACATCCTTGCCACGAACGTTTTCGTTAATTTCGACAGCAATTTCGCCGTCAGAAAAGCGAGTAACAGAAGCTGCACCGAGTGGTACATGAAGATGACTTGCGACTTTTTGCGCCAAGTCAGGGTGAGCGTTGCCAGTGAAGATAACGAGATTTGGCATGACTCAATCCTTAAATTAAAGGCGGAAAAAATTAGCAGAGTGAAGAAGATGTCTTTTAACAAAAGACAAAAAAAACAAAATATGGTAGGGGCGGCTGGACTCGAACCAACGGATGTCAGGATCAAAACCTGATGCCTTACCAACTTGGCGACGCCCCTGTAGCGGCGGAAACTATAGTGATTTGATCTTCGATTGTCAAGAAAAACAAGTAAAATTCTTAGTTTTCTTAACGATGTATTATCATCACTATTTTATGACGACAGGTGCTGTGTATGAGCAAAACATCTGTGTATTTCCGTTCTTAATTGAGATGTTCTTGTACACACATGGTAGGGGCGGCTGGACTCGAACCAACGGATGTCAGGATCAAAACCTGATGCCTTACCAACTTGGCGACGCCCCTATGGCATGTACTTGAACGCGTCGATTTGATTGCTTGCACAAGCTGCTCGACGGGGCGCAACTATAACAAATTTAATGCAGAATGCACAGGCGATTGCCCAATTCCTGAACAAACGAAACCCTTAAATGGCGATTGTTTGAGTATTTTATCGGCAAACGCACGAGTAGGCGTCATTAGAAACACACAAGCACCTGTTCCAGTGAGCAATGGCGGCTCACTAAGTTCTGGAGACACTTGCTGAATTCTTTCCAAAAATTGTAATGCTTGATCCACTTCTGGATAAAGTTTACGGACGACGATTGCACAATCATTATGAGTTTTGATATTTGTGTTGATCGAGAGGGTATTTACGTGGGCTAAGTAGCGAACTTGATCGATTTTTGGTGTGTTACGCGGTAAATCAGGATGATTAAAAATTTCCGCTGTGCTCACCGAGCAATTAGGCGTTAATACTACAAAGTGGCAATCGGGCAGCGTGATTGGTTGTAGTATTTCACCGACACCTTCTGCCCATGCATTTTGTCCACGAACAAACACAGGAACATCCGCGCCGAGTTGCAAACCTAATTGCGCTAATTCTTCAATACCTAATCCCGTTTGCCAAAGATGATTGAGCGCCAAAAGAGTTGTTGCTGCATCAGATGATCCACCACCTAAACCGCCTCCCATAGGAAGATTTTTCTCAAGCGTAATCTTTGCGCCTTTTGTGCAACCGGTTGTCGTTTGCAATAGGCGAGCAGCACGAATAATCAAATTATCTTGTGATGGAAATGGAAGGTCGCTGATTAGTTCTAATGAATCGTGGCGCTCAAAGCTCAACCAATCCATGTGGTCAATCAGTTGAAAAACCGTTTGCAGTAAATGATAGCCATCACTACGGCGTCCTGTGATGTGCAGAAAACGATTCAGTTTAGCGGGGGCAGGGAGGCGAAGAACACTCACGGTGTGGTACTCGGTGTCGTTGTTTGATTCACTGTGGCATCTGCTTCTCGCTGAATGGTAAGAATGACGCGATTATTTTGGGTGAATGGAAGAATGGATTGATCTGTGATTTGATTCATGACAAGCCGATTGGGATACTGACTATTTGCCGCATCATCATAATTAAAGGTGACATCCCAACCGCCTTCATTCAAGGTGAGTAGGCGATGTTGTGGGTCACGAGTGGTGATGCTTCCCGCATTAACGGATTGTCCATTAATCCAATAAGGAAGATAGGAAATCGGCGCTTGCCATCCAGTTGCACGTTGCAATAACTCTTCAGGTGTCGAGGCTTCTATGTATCCTGTTTTTGCACTTTGTAAGCTGACATGGTTAGGAATGCCTTCAATATGCGTTTGTCCGATACCCAACGCGCCAGTGAGGTCGATTGCGAATCGTTCACCATCTTGTGACCATGCATAGAATGCACTGCCACTTTGTTTTGGTGTGTGTACGCCAATTTTGCCTGTAATGCTGAAGTGGATTGCTTGAGTTGCAGTTGCATGAGTATCTGTTGATAATGCCGGTATGGTCGTTGTCGGTATGCTTGGCAAAGTTGGTGGACGTAATGATTGGCATGCAGTTAATGCAGTAAGTAATGGCAGAATTGCGACGTGAAGAGGCTGTCTTT
>JASLFQ010000088.1 GCA_030150595.1 Aquirhabdus sp. | reverse complement strand
GCTAATAGTTTGGCAAAGTCCTGCTGTAAACTTTTGCCTTTAGGCGTTACTTTTTTGAGCCAAGGTCCACCAATAAATAGTCCAAGCCCAAACCCCATAAGCTTGACGATAAATTTGGTTGCAGGCGTAAAATAGCTCCAGTCAGACCAATATTGTACGCTGTCTGTGGTGATCAGAAGCTTTAACGGCTTAATTAATAATGCAGCTTCAGGATATGTTGCCGTTTCAAAGATGAAAAATTCTGAATCTTGAATGGGCGGCACAGTTTGAGCATTAATTATCTGATTTGGAATTAATTCCTCGTAGGTTTCATGTCCTTGTTGGCTCCAAAACTGAGCTTGATAGCGATCTATATAAAATTGATCATCCAAGCCATGAAAATCGCCCAAACGAAGAATATCTTTTACTGTTCCAAGTTCATCTAAGTTAGCTAGTTCACTATCACTGATTCGCACAGCATTGATGAGAGTCAGGTCATTATCCTGTTTGACGACAATCATATTGCGATTCATTCGCAGTCCTGGCCCGATTTTGATACTGCCATGAACAAAGTAAACATTTGGAAAAATCTCAACGATGGGATCATGCGGAAATGCTGGTGCGTATGATGGTTGAGCCATTCTAGTTATTCTCTCGTTCATCAATAAAAAAGTTATTTTGAACTTAGCATAAAAGTCATTTATCTGATAGTTCACAGATGTTTACTCTTAATGTTCAAGAGCATTTATACGATGAATAAACTTAGCGCATTGAGCCTGTCGAAATGTGCGGTATTTTCCAAAGAAGTCTGAGCTTGTCACTTCGACAAGCTCAGTGAACTTTGTGTTGTGATATGACAATATTTTAAAATCCCAAAAATAACAAACCCCGAGCAGAGTCGGGGTTTGTTGCACATCCAAAAAACGTTTTGACTGATCTTGAGAGGAAATCAGCGTTTTGAGTATTGTGGGCGTTTACGCGCTTTGCGTAGACCAATTTTCTTACGTTCAACTTCACGAGCATCACGAGTCACGAAGCCAGCTTGACGCAATGCTGATTTCAATGTTTCGTCAGATGCGTACAATGCACGTGTAATACCGTGACGAATTGCACCAGCTTGACCACTCATGCCGCCGCCTTTAACGGTAACAAAGATGTCGTATTTTGCTGTGCCATCAACCAACTCAAGCGGTTGACGAACGATCATGCGTGAAGTTTCACGCGCGAAGTATTGGTCAAGCGTTTTGCCGTTGATTGAAAGTGTACCTGTACCAGAAGCCAGGAACACACGAGCGGTAGCGGTCTTGCGGCAACCAGTGCCGTAATTGCGTTGTGTAGTCATGGCTTACAGTTCCAAAACTTGTGGTTGTTGTGCTTCATGCGGATGAGTGCTACCTGCATACAGCTTCAATTTGGTGATCATGGCAAAGCCAAGAGGACCTTTTGGCAACATGCCTTTTACTGCACGATGAATAACATCAGTAGGCTTGTGAGCGATCAACTTGGTGAAGTTGGTCTCTTTCAGGCCGCCTGGGAATTCACTGTGGCGATAGTACATTTTGTCCTGAGCTTTGTTGCCCGTGACTTGTACTTTGTCCGCGTTGATGACGATGATGTAGTCACCAGTGTCAACATGCGGTGTATAGCTAGGTTTGTGCTTGCCGCGCAAACGACTTGCGATTTCAGTCGCGATGCGACCGAGAGTTTTGCCATTTGCGTCGACGAGAAACCACTCGCGGGTGACGTTTTCTGGCTTTGCGCTGATAGTTTTCATTGCATCTATGCCTATATAAAAGTGTTTAAGAGAGTTTACGGGGCTCTCAAAACAGACCGCGAATTATAAGGAAGTCAAGTTGACTTGACAACCGTTTTCGGTGTTAAAGGTATATTTCTTTTGTAGTAAGTCGAACTATCGAGCATTCACAAGGGCGGGGGAGGCGTTATACTGTGTTTATTCCGCAGAAATCACGCGATGGACATCAGATGAGTACAACTGCTTTACCTCTTTATTTAACCACAGGCGAACCTGCGGGCATTGGCATTGATATTACGTTGGCTTTGGCGAAATTATTGCCAGAACAGGGCATTACCCGTCCAGTGATTGTGCTTGCCGATCCTGCGCTGATGTTGCGTCGTGCGCGTAAATTGGGTGTAGAAGTTAATCTGATTGATTATATGGGACAGGAGACGGCTGCGCCAGCGGGAAGTCTTTATATTCGCCCTGTGCCGCTGCGTGTGTCGGTGGTCGATGGTCAGTTGAATCCGTTGAATGCGCCGTATGTACTGGAGCAATTATCGGTTGCGGCGTATGCATGCATGAATGGACTTGTGGCAGGTGTGGTGACTGCGCCTGTGCAGAAATCTGTGATTAATGAAGCAGGTATTGCGTTCAGTGGTCATACCGAGTTTTTTCAAGAAAAAGCCAAGGTTGATAAAGTCGTGATGATGTTGGCGACACCGACTTTGCGTGTGGCGCTTGCGACAACGCATTTACCGTTGCGTGCTGTGCCTGATGCGATTACGTCTGAGTTGTTGACGCAAGTTTTAACGATTTTGATTCATGATTTACGCACGAAGTTTGCGATTGAGCATCCAAAAATTCTGGTTTGTGGTTTGAATCCACATGCGGGTGAGGGTGGTTATTTGGGTCGTGAGGAAATTGAGGTGATTGAGCCTGTACTTGCGCAGTTTCGGGCGCTGGGTGTGAATGTGGGTCATGCGTTGCCTGCAGATACGCTGTTCACGCCGCGTTTGTTGGATGGTGCGGATGCGGTGTTGGCGATGTATCACGATCAGGGTTTGCCTGTGTTGAAGGCGTTGGGTTTTGGTGAGGCGGTGAATATTACCTTGGGTTTACCGTTTATTCGGACTTCGGTGGATCATGGGACGGCGCTGGATTTGGCGGGAACTGGAAAAGCTGAGGCGGGAAGTTTGGTGGTGGCGGTGAAGTTGGCGGATGAGTTGGCGAGTAGGGCGGTTTGATAACACCTGAATTAGGCCGCGCTGCGAAGAGATATTGATTGTTAGTTGGTACTAGCAGCCGCCCTTGATTGAACAAGCGTCACATGATTAAGTATGATTCTCTGCAAATCCGATACGAGCAAGCCTGTATCCAGCAAGGATATTTTGGCATTTAATTTATAACCATGTCTCGTGTCTGTATCTGAAAATAACAGAAATCCTCCATCTAAGTACGCATTCGAGTGAGCAACAGCATTTCTGAGGTGTCTAGTAATTTTTATGGTGCTTCCTGGATATGTGTTGTCGATGACCAATATCTTTTCATGGAATTTTAAATCAATCTCATTGAATGACTCGCTGTGGCTTGTGAATATTGTTTCTTTTGGAATCACTAGCGCGACATAGAGACTTGGCAGAAGTAATGCTCCCTGAGCTACGCCGAAAGATTCTAAGTTGCTTTTTACAAACGAGTCATTGAAATCTATTTCTTTAAAAAAA
>JASLFQ010000007.1 GCA_030150595.1 Aquirhabdus sp. | reverse complement strand
ATTTGGGATAACGGGAATCAATTCTTCCCAGCAACCAGCTTTCAGATTTCTAATCTCAGCTCAGGAACAGGCGCGAATAACGTCATTCCTGCAGATATTAATATCGTCTTTAACTTCCGCTTCTCAACCGAAGTCACCGCTGAACAGTTGAAAGCACGTACTCACGCTATCCTCGATAAGCACAATCTGAAATACACGCTTGATTGGTCGCTATCTGGACACCCCTTCCTTACGGCGGAAGGTGAGTTAGTGGCGGCGGCACAAGCTGCAATTCGTGAAACCGTTGGCGTTGAAACAGAACTTTCAACCAGCGGAGGTACGAGTGATGGACGTTTTATTGCGCCAACTGGTGCACAGGTACTTGAACTTGGTGTGTTAAATGCGACAATTCATCAGATTAACGAACATGTCGAGGTGGCATCTTTGGAGCCTTTGACAGATATTTATCAAAGTATTCTGGTCAAGCTACTCACCTAATTTAGCCCATAATAAAGCCGACATGATTGTCGGCTTTATTATGCATTTTTTCAAATCAAGAATTGATCTGGATAATGGCTTACCTCTTCTTGAATGTTTGTTCCAGTTTTTCTAAATCAGGCACAATCCACGTCTTATCATCATGGCTCACGTACTGATAAACATACTGATCAGTCTTGGCATTCGCCGTCTCTGCTACTGATTCAATATCTTTGAGCGCTGAAATACGCACTTTGGAAGCCTTTGGCATACTCGTTGTCGCAATCGCATACTGTAAATTATCTTGATCACCTTCGATGACTAGCGCATGTGTCATATCTGCCTTTGTACCAAGTACAACGAGAGGTAGCTTATGACCTTGCCACTCGATTTGTTGATTAACAAGAGACTTTGGTTCAAGCACAATCTCACCTAATGCTAATGATTTAGGTAATACCCAAGACACGCCATTGCCCACCGCTAATACATATAGCTCAAGCGTACCAGATGTCGTCAACAAGCTAATATTCTGATTTTGCCCTGATGCTTGTGCGCCACTTCCTGAATCTACATTACTCATTCTTGATTTCCTTATTTCTTAAAGACTGATCAGATCATGGAGATCGATTGCTCAGCAATAAATTGCTGTAAATGTTCCGCTAACACTTCAGGACTACCATTAAAACTGACCTGACCCGATGCTCGCACGTTATCAGGTTGACTCGAACAGACACAGCTTCCTGACGTTTGCGCCCAAATAATCCCACGTGTTTCTTGCACAGTACTAACCGCTGCACTGCCATCATCACCCATTCCACTAAACACAATGGTAATCAGACGCGAACCAAATGCCTCTGCAGCGCGACGCATGACATCATTGATAGAAGGTTGATATTGCCCTGGCCAAGGCTCATATCGAACGGAATCGGATGATAAAGACTGATGCGCAAACACTTCACCACAATTTCCAAAATCAATTTGACGCAGCGCAGGAACAACCAGAACACGACCCTTGAGTAACTGTAAATTTGGATATATCGCAGATCCATCACCACTGGGCGGAACTGCAAAGTTTCTTTCAGTATCAAACTTCCACTCGTTATGTCGCCCCAAAACTCTTGGCAAAACCGCCTGCATATTTGGATCAATATGCTGTACCAAAACAAAAGCCACCGGCACAGTCACAGGAACACAATCCAAAAAGCGCTTGACTGCTTCGGGCCCACCCATCGATGCCGCTAATACACAAACATATTGCCAATTGGGTGCAACAGTCCCCGTCACATAATTTCTGTTTTTGTTATGAACTGCTACATGTAAATCTGGTTCAGATAGAGACTCTTGCGATCCATCCTCAAAGAGGATTTTAGTGCCTAAGAAACCTTCATTTATACTCTCATCTGAATCTTCATTCGAGTCTTCATCGATTGCAGTCAGTAACGGCGCAGCATCACCCAAAACCTTATTCAGCTTTAAACTTAGTGACTGTACCCACTTATCATATGCTTTCTTGTTTACAGGTGACGGCGCTTGCGTGATGCCAATCATCAAGGGCGCATCATCACCCAGTAAATCGAGTACTTCATCCTCATCTTCGACATCCAACAACCAAAGATTAGGTGATAACTCACAGTGCTCAGACTTCAATCGACTCGAATGAATATTATGTAGCACATCAAATCCACTTCGCTCGACCGCGTCGGCTATTGCAATCCTTTGCATCGGATTGTCTGCCACAATCAACAGCCGAGGAGCAGCAAAATGCATCATAACAATTATGCCGAGGTCTTATTACGTGCGATCTCAGCTTGAGACTCCAGCAAAAGATCACTGATGTTTTCAAGCAAAATTTGCTCTTGGAATGGTTTACCCATATAACCATTTACGCCAACACTGTATGCACGCTCACGATGTTTCTCACCCGTACGCGATGTAATCATGATAATTGGCAAATACGACAGTCTTGGGTTATGACGGACTAAAGTCGCCACCTCAAAACCATCCATACGTGGCATTTCAATATCGAGTAGCATTAAGTCTGGATGTGCATCTTCAAGTTTACTCATGGCATCAACACCATCTTTCGCTTGAATAACCTGATAGCCATGACGTTCCAGTAAGCGCGTGGTGACCTTACGTACAGTCACAGAATCATCGACCACCATAATAGTTTGTTGCTGTACTGCAGCAATAGCAGCTGTTTTCAGCTCAGCTTGTGATGTCGCTCTCAAGCGCGCTATGCTGCCTGCAGAACGTGCTAGTGCAACAAGATCAAGAATGATCACAACAGAACCATCACCCAAAATTGTCGCACCAGAAATACTACCCACACTGACTAACTGCAATCCAACAGGTTTAATAACGATCTCTTCCCGTGACCCAATCAACTGATCAACTTGAATCGCAAAGCGCTGACCTTCATATTTGATGAGCAGCAATGGTGAAGGAATATTCTGACCATACAACGTCGGCGTGTGCGATCCACCAATCAACTCACCTAAATAACGTAAACGATAGGGCAAACCATCGATCGTGTAGGTTTCTTGGTTTGACTGATAGAACTGCTCAAGATCAGATGTAGAAATCCGCACAATACGCTCAATTTGAGACAGCGATACTGCAAAAATACGATCCCCAACGCGAACACGGAGCGCATCGGTAACCGCCACTGTTAACGGTAAACGCAGCGTAAAACAGGTACCCTTGCCAGCGGAAGAATCTACAGTGACGACACCACCGAGCTGACGAATCTCACTTTGCACAACGTCCATACCAACGCCACGACCAGAGATCTGTGTCACTGCTGCTGCGGTTGATAATCCAGCATGGAAAATCAGCTGCATAATATCGGTATCAGTTTGAGCAGTTGTCTCATCAATGATGCCACGCTCAATCGCTTTACGCCGAACTGCATCAACATTGATCCCGCGTCCGTCATCTTGCAACGTAATAATGACTTCACTACCTTCACGCAAGACCGACAAGGTAATCAAACCCTTTTCTGGCTTCTGTTGAAGCACACGATCAGCTGGAGGCTCCATACCATGATCGACCGCGTTACGAAGCATATGTTCCAGTGGTGCAACCATACGTTCTAGTACGCTACGATCCAATTCACCTTCCGCATTAAGAATAACAAGTTCAACAGGTTTACCCAGTTCAGTCGCAGTTTGACGTACGACACGTTGCAAACGAGGTACGAGTCGAGAAAATGGAACCAACCGCGAACTCATTAAACCTTCTTGAAGTTCTGATTGAATACGAGACTGCTGGAGCAATAAGCTCTCAGAATCACGGGACTTATCAACCAACGTATTTTTGAAATCCAATAAGTCAGATACAGATTCCGCTAAAGACTTAGAAAGCTGGTTGATCGAAGAATATTGATCCATCTCAAGCGGGTCAAAATCTTGATACTGTCCACCCTCATGTTGACTGACTTCATCTTGATGGCGCGCAATGATTTGTGACTCTAACTCACCATCCATACGACGCAGTTGTTCAGAAATCTTCTGAATTGCGGTTCCCATTTCTTCAACAGTATAGGCAAAAGCTGTCAGCTCCATTTCAATCCGCGCACGACTGATTGCATTCTCACCCGCCAAATTGATCATCTTTTCCATCAATGTTGCGGAGACACGCACCATTTCCGTAGAAGAAACATCAGATTCATGTTTCTTCGGGAATAAACCTGTCGTTGGTGGCAAACCTGATGGTTCACTACTACTTGCGGTTACTACAGCAGGTGCAGCCTTAGCGACAGTTTTTTCAACATGTGGCTTCGCGGTTTCAACATGTGCAGTAGTCACGGCTTTCGCAGATGATGGCGGCTCATTTGTAACAGCGGCTTTAGCGTGAGCTGCAGCTAATAATGCTGGATCTTTGCGGAACAACCGTAATGCATCGATCAAAGCCGTTGGCATTTGAGGACGTTCACCACGATCTAGCACACCAATCGCATCGGCTAACCAATCGTGACTTTGATTTAATAATTGGCTAATCTCAGGAGAAACTTCTCTTTTTCCAAGTGCCAAATCCTCATAAACAAACTCCATTTCATGGGATAAATCACCCAATGAATCGACACCCGCCATCCGCGCACCACCTTTAAAGGTATGCAAATTGCGTTGTAAGTCTTGCAACAGTTTTTTATGACTCGGATCACTCGCTTGACCTGATCCTTTTAACCATTTCGCTAATTGAACGCTGGTGAGATCAATGATTTCGCCTGCTTCATCCAAAAATATTTCCAATACATCTGGATCCGGAGCACTACCCTCATCCCAAGCTTCT
>JASLFQ010000258.1 GCA_030150595.1 Aquirhabdus sp. | reverse complement strand
AGGGTATTCCTATTGAGCATCGCTCTGCCGACTTGATCAAGCGCCGTTTATGCGTGTGGGACATTATGGGGCAGAATGGTGAGATTTTTGCCAAACTCAAAGATTATCAAGTGAAAGCTGCGACCCTCGGTGTGGATTTTGAACTCAGAGGTTACGTGGATGAGCGCGTTGCCAGTGAAGACTTCCGTGTACGTTATTGCGATGCCGTTGTAGTGACTGGGCTGCGCGCCCGCCCGTTTAATCCATTTACTGGAAGTATCGAGGCTATTGGTGCAATTCCTAGTTATGATCATATGCGTACATTGATATCAGTGTTGAGTAGCCCAGCTGCAGCACATTATATGACAACGACGTTTGATGGTCAGTCCTATGAAGTTGTCGGGATTATGCCTTTTGGTGCAGCTTATGGTTTTGTGAATGATCGTCGAATTGACAATCCTGAGGCCTTGCCAGGTAAGAAAATCGCAATTTTCGATTATGATAAAGCAGAAGCAAAATTAGTTCGTAATTTGGGAGCTCAGTCAGATCCTTCTGATATTACCAATTTTGCGGGTAAATTTAATAATGGCAAAGTTGATGTGGTCATCGCACCCGCAACAGCTTATCGTCCATTAGAGTTGTACCGTGGTTTAGGTAAGAGCGGTGGTATAGTAGATTATATTTTGGCGCAGGTAAGTCTCCAAATTATAGTTCACTCAGATCGTTTCCCTGCTGGTTTTGGACAGGCGTCTCGTGAATATATCGCCAGCCAATTTGATTCATACTTTAAAACGGTCAAAAGTTATGAGGCGGAAGTAGATCCGAGCTATTGGGTTCCAGTCTCTGATGAGCATCGCCGCCGATATCAGGACATGGCGCGCATTTCTCGTATTGATTTAGTGCGCGATGGTATTTACGACAAAAAGATGATGGCTTTGTTGAAGCGGATCCGCTGCCAAAAAGATCCCACATTGGCTGAGTGCAGCTTGGGTGAAGAGTAATTTTTTTTTAAGAAATCCATTTCCTTTATCTATGCGATTGTGGGTTTATTTCGCAATCGTGCAGATGTTATTTTTTCAGTTATTTTTTACTGATTTTGCTTATAACCGCCAAGTTCTTTTTTCAGAGCCATGGCGGTTATGGACAGCTCATTGGGTTCATTTGGGTGTTTGGCATTGGGTATTGAATGCCGCCGCTTTGGCGCTTCTTCCGGAAATATTCTTACGATCTTCACGGCAGTTTTTTGTCCTGTTGTGGTTTGTTTTGCCGCCTTTATTAAGTCTCATGTTGTGGTTTCTTCTACCTCAACTCTCTTTGTACGCAGGATTATCTGGCGTTTTGCATGGCATTTATTTGGCAATGGCACTTGCTGCGATTCAGGATCGTCATGTGGCAGAGCGTAGGATGGGCTGGGTTATTGCACTAGGTCTTTGCGCCAAAGTAGGTTGGGAGGCTTATAGTGGTAATAGTCAGACTGCTAAACTGATTGGCGCGCCTGTCGTTCTTCAGGCGCATCAATATGGTGCGGGTCTGGGCTTGTTTGTCTGGGTGTCAGCTCAGTTAACGTTTTTTTTCAAAAAAAATGTGTTTAATAAGCAAAACTAGAATATAAGATTTATTTTTTGTTATTGATTTTTAATAAGAATTTATAACTTGTTTATAGTAATATTTTTTATACATAAGTCACGCTACTCTCAGAAAGTTAATCTAAATAAGCGACTTACGCTGCATTACAATTCACATTGTGTTCATAAATAACGCATAAAGAGATATAAATGCGCCAAATAATCAGGCATTATAGGCAATTATGGAAAGAGCCTGCCTGAATGAATTGCAGTTAGCCATTTGTTAGGGTATGTTTTAAGGCTTCATAGAGGCGTAGCGTAGTAAAAACGCATTCTTTATCCTGGCTGAACCGCTAGAAATACCGTAGCTGAATATGGTGATTTTTTGTCGGTTGGGAAAGCAAGGACGCGTTTTGACGTTATTAAGTCAAATATCAAAAAAGACAAGTAGGGTACTATGGAACATACTAATGCTGATGGGCGTATGGGCCCCTTAGGTCGGACATGGATGGAGTGGCTAACAACACTGCCAGTCTTCTGTTTACTCATATTAACGTTACTTATCGGCACTGGCGAAATGATTCATGGTCAGTTGTTGCGTATGGGCGAACGTTTCTTTGGTGACCCTGCTGCGGGTATTCAATATTCGTTTTTACGCGCTGATCCTGCATTACCAACATGCGATAAGAATGCCAACATTGATGCTTTAGTACAGAAACAAATGGCCGCGCCAGCGGAAGACGACGGTTTGGGCGGTTTGTTCAATGATGCGAAAAACCCAGATGCTATTCGCCAATCGATAGTTGCAGCGCAAAATTTGTGTAAAGAAAAATACACATTTCATGACAATGTCTCTGCGCATATCACACCTGCTGTTCGCGCGTATCGTACATTTGAAGAAGCGTTCTTTTATATATTCCATTTTGGTACGCAATATCGTTCATTGATTCTGATCATCATGATTGCGTTTGCTGCGTTATCTACAACGATCAATCGTCATCATTTGACGCTACGTCCACCACAAAGCGTAATCGATTTCCGTGTTTATTTCGGTGCGACAATTATCGGTAATGCGATCGGTATGGTTGCAGCGGTTTTCTTCTTGCTGGGTGAGCGTGCTTCAGGGATTGCGATGGATCCTGTGACACTGGCGATCAGTCTGGTGTGGCTGTTCTTATTTACAGCCTTGACGCTTATTAGTATCTATCAAGCGTTTAATTCACCTAAAGATGCAACGCCTGGTGGCAATCTATTCTCAGCATACTTGTCGATTCCTTTGTATGCGGTGATGGCGGTCGTTGCAGGTACAGTGTTCTTCTTGCAAAACTATTACGGTGGTTTGCTGATTTATATGGGTCAGCTGTCTGACTATTCAGCATTGTTCCTAAGCTTGACGCTGTTTATCTGGATCGGGATGTTGATGAAACAAACCCGTTTGGTTGACTTACTTTTGGATATTTTCCGTCCTTGGGGATTGTCACCAGAAGTGTTGACTTGGGTCATTATGATCTTTGCAGCGGTTGCAACTGCGTATACAGGTGCATCAGGTATTTTCATTCTGGCTGCAGGTTCGATCATTTATTATGAAGTTGCAGGCGCTGGTGCACGTAAACAGTACGCATTGGCTGCAACAGCCATGTCTGGTTCTCTAGGTGTGGTTTTGCGTCCTTGCTTGCTGATTATTTTGATTACGGCAATGAACAAAGAAGTCACGTCTGATCAGCTTTATGGTCATGGTAAGTGGTTGTTCTTAATGACTTCAACGATATTTTTGGTCGTTTCTTTGCTCGTGAGAGAGAAGAATGGACCTAAATATCGCATGACAGCACCAGGTATTGCTATTCCTGCGATGGCACGTGCTTTGGTTCCAGCTGCACCATATGTGATTATCATGATGCTCGTCATCATGTTTTATCAATATGTTCTTGATACCAAACTTGACGAATATACTGCTGCGATGATTTTGCCATATGTCATGTTGGCAATCGTATTTTTTGACAAGATCCGTCGTACACCGCTACCTGAAACTGCAGGACCTGGTGTACATACTGCGGGCGGACAAATTCCTCCTGCTCCAGTTGAACGCCGTGCGGGTGAAGCAACGCCTGTTCAGGATCGTCGTAGTGGAACAGATCGTCGTGTGACTTTTGAGCAAGCGATTCGTACCGCAACAAACGAAACCATTAGTCATATTGGTGCGCTGTTGCTGTTGATGTCCTTGTCAATGAGCTTGGCGGGCGTGGTTGATCGTACTGGCGTGATGCATATGTTCCCGCATACCTTCCCGAATATTTGGATTGCAATGACTGTTTTGGTCTTGGTCAAAGTATTCATTGGTATGGTGATGGAGCCAATGGGTGCGATGTTATTGGTGTCTACGACACTCGCGCCGATTGCATATGCGAATGGTATTGACCCAGTTCACTTCTGGATGATGGTATTGACCGCGCTTGAGCTTGGTTATTTGCTACCACCCGTTGCACTGAACCAACTCTTGACGCGTCAGGTCGTGGGTGAGGATGTGATGCATGCTGCCGACCATGAAGCGAAGCATATGAGTTTCTATTATCGCTATGAGCGTTGGTTGCTCCCTGTGATCGTGATCTCTGTGAGCTTGCTGATTGTTGCTTATGTACCACTGTTCTTGTACGGTAAATAAGAATTAGAAAGTCAGTCATTGTTAAAAAAGCATCGCTTAGGCGGTGCTTTTTTATGGAGGATGCACAATGCCAAAGCTAATAATCATTAGTCAAAAGTCATTTTTTAGTGTGTCTGTGTTATTTATATTTGATTGAAGAAAATAAGTTCATGTGCTTTCTGATAAACGAATGCTCATCGGGTGTCATCTTGATTAGCTTTATCAAGTCAGCACTTTTGATCTCATTGGTCTTGGCATACACAGCACCAGTGCGACCAAGATCAGCATCATCCCGATAATGCTAATAAAATTTGGATACTCCTGCCAAAGCAGTGCTGCAAAAATACCCGCAAAGATGATTGCAAGATAATTAGCAGGGCCGATTTTACCTGCAGGCGCATAACTATAGGCTTTTGATAGACAAAGCTGGCTAAGCGTCGCCAAAAGACCTGCGCCACCTAATAACAATAATTCGTGCGCTGTATAAATTCGCCAATGCCAAAGCATAGGAATACTAGAAAGCGCGCTACCAATCAGACAGAAATAAAACACAATTCGGGTGACAGGTTCTGTGGTTGTCAGTGCTCTTACGGTCACAAAAGCCATAGCAGCGAAAAAACTTGATACGATTCCGATGAGCGATAAGAGATTAAAAAAGCCTTGGCTTGGCTTTGCAACTAACACTACGCCTATTAGTCCAATCAAAGCTGCTAACCACATTAATGATGTCATGCGCTCTTTCAGAAACAACCATGCTACGAGCGGAATAAAGATGGGCGAAGAGTAGGTGAATACCATCGCATTGCTGAGTTTTAGATGCGCGATCGCGTAGAAAAAGCCGTACATTGCTGCCAAACCTATAATCGCTCGCCAGCTGTGCATCCATATTTTGTCTGTTTTGATGAAGTTCGTACCTTTCATGAACATCACGGGCGACAGAACGAGGAGTCCTGTCAGATTGCGAAAAAACACGATCGCGGCATTATCCACAGAATGAGATGCCAGTCGAATCAGTACGCCCATGAAGGCGAATAGACAAGCTGAGAGTGCGAGTAATGCTAAGCCTCGACCAATGTGATGAGGCTGAGAATTAGAGGAGATAGTGTTCAAATGATGATTGACCCGCAACAAAAGGTCACTAGTCTAGCAGAGCTTTGAGCATGGTGATCATGCTTCAAAGCTCTCTAAGGAGAATCCTTAAGGATTGCTTTGATCAAGCGTTTTAAGTTGCTGTTCTTTCAATGCGAGTAGTTTGTTTGAGATAGCAAGTTGTTTTGCCAAATCTGCTTTACGCTCCTTCAAACGAGTTTGTTCATCTTTAAGGCGATCCAATTCTTCTGCAGCGGTTGCGGGATCTGTTGGGAGTGCAGCATTCACTGCTGGGGGTGCAGGAGTTACAACAGTAGGTGGTATGGTCGCTGTTGGTGCAGAAGCAGAAGCAGAAGCAGCACTTATTTTTTCTGGAGTACCAGTATTTGTCTGCGATGGCGCTGATGCTGCTTCAGGTTGCTTTGCAGGCGTCGGTATAGTTTTCTGATTTGCGATTATTCCAGGTAGCGCTGGTGCCTTCTCTTGTTTGGTATTTGGGCTAATCAGCCACCAGATGATGAACAGGACAGCAATGATTGCAATGACCAGTCCCACGAAAGGTAAAGGACGTGCAGCGACGCGTTCTAATAGCGACTTCATGGTGGGTGTATCCATACAAAAAAAATAAGTAATATTGATTCTAATTACGCTGATTCTAGCGCATTGGTCGGAACTGTACCACATTCACTTGTTCAGCGTCGCTTTGCTCGCTGGGTACAGCGTCGAATGATCCCTTTGAGACAACCGTTGTAGGGCGTCGCTCGGTATGTCCACATTCTACGCATTCAATCCACTCGTCATCTGGTGCAATAAAAATCATGACTTTGTCTTGAGCCTGACAGGCGCTACAGCGTGCACCTGCAATGAAGCGTTTTTTGATAGGAGCATTTTGGTTCATGCTGATTTTATCCGTCGATGTGTGGTCATCCCAACCATTATGACGCAATAATGCGCTCACAGATGGATCACGACCACGAAAATCACGGAATGTCTCTAACGCAATTTTACTGCCACCCATTGCTAATACGCTTTGGCGGAAGGATAATCCTGTTTCGGCGTTAAAGATCCCTTCTTGTTCAAAGCGATCAAAGGCGTCGGATGCCAAGACTTCCGCCCATTTATAGGAATAATAACCTGCTGCATATCCTCCTGCAAAAATGTGGCTAAATCCATGTTGGAAACGATTATATGCAGGCGGCATTAACACTGAATATTGTGCGCGAATCTGATCGAGAATGTGCTGCACTTGTGCAAGATCAGGCGCAGGTTGGGCGTGGTGAATATCGAGATCAAATAAGGCGAATTCAATTTGTCGTAATGCTTGCATACCGCTTTGGAAATGCCGCGCTGCAAGCAATGCGTTGAGTAAATCAGTTGGTAGGCGCTCACCCGTTTCATCATGTTTGCTGATGAGAGCCAGCGCTTCAGGCTCCCAAGTCCAAAACTCCATGAATTGACTCGGTAATTCGACTGCATCCCACGCCACACCATTGACGCCTGCGACGGATAAGACGTCCACTTCAGTCAACATGTGATGCAATCCATGTCCGAACTCATGAAACAGCGTGACAAGCTCGTCATGGCTGAGCAATGCAGGCTTACCATCGACAGGCGGCGTGAAGTTGCCGACCATAAATGCGACAGGCAACTGTAGACCTTGATCGGTGCGCATACGTGGGCGGAATCCACTCATCCATGCACCGCCACGCTTGCCACTACGTGCATATAAATCTAAATAAAAACCAGCAATTAGTTTCCCTTGCTCGGTAATCTCATAATATTCGACGCCATCTGCCCAAATTGGGGTCGCGCGTTGTTCAATGTCAATGCCATACAAACGTTTGGCAACTTGAAATAGCCCATTAATGACGACGTGCGCTGGGAAGTAAGGCTTCAGTGTTTCTTGCGACAAGTTGTATTGGCGTTGTTTTACTTTTTCGGCGAGATATGCAGTATCCCACGGTTGTAATTCGGTGAGTCCAATGCGTTCGCCTTCAGCTTTGAGTTCAGCCAAATCACGTTGGGCAGGTTCGAGTGCTTTGCTGGCAATATCCACGAGGAATTCGCGTACCGTGGCAACATTGGGTGCCATTTTGCTGGCTAATGAAAGCTCGGCATAACTTGTAAAACCGAGCAGTTGCGCCATTTCCAAACGAAGCGCCAGAATTTCGACAATGATTGCGCCATTATCTTGATTTACTGCGTTTGGCACAGTTGCAAGCTCTGATGCACGGGTTACGAAGGCACGATAAAGTTCTTCACGTAATACGCGATCATCAGCGTAGGTTAACAGTGCGATATATACGGGCGTATCGAGCGTCGCTAGAGCATCAATGGGATCGGTTTGTGTGGGTAAATCTTTAGCGCGTACCGTTGCCATTTGTTTGACTAACGCTAAGGCAGAGTCTGGCAAACCCGCCAGTTCATGTTCAGCTAATGGACGTACAAAAGCTTGTGTCGCATCCAATAAGTGATCTGAAAATTGCGAGGAAAGCTGTGAGAGTCGTTCGGTAATCGCTGCGTAGCGTTCTTTTTCTGCGCCTTCGAGAGCGACACCTGATAATTTAAAATCGCGCATTGCAAGGCGGACAGACTCTTGTCGTGCGGCTGATAGCTTTGCAAATTCCGGGTTTTCATGAATCGTGACGTACGCCTGATAAAGGAGTTTGTTTTGACCGAGTTCTGTGTAATAGCGAGAAAGTTCTGGGAGTAATGCATTATAGGTTTCGCGCAATTCTGGCGTATTACACGTTGCATTGAGATTAGAAAAAACACTCCACACTTGATGAATACGATTTTCCAAAGCATCCAGTTTCAGAATGAAGTCAATTTCTTCACCTGTATGGATATGGCTGACTTGATTGAGTAATGAAAACCCTTCTGCCAGCAATGCTTCAATATCCGATTTCATCCCCACATTGGTCAATGACGGAAAGTCAGGGAGTGGCAGGCGGGCAGGATGTAGTAGCGAGCTTGGAGTGATTGCATTCATGGTGTAGTCTTTTTCAAAGTCAGGGAGTGGATCTATCTATAGCGTCTAGAATCGGTGATTTTGGGTGTGATTTTCAAGATGAGTTCATTGGCATTATTGGTGCAATTTCGTTTCAGCATCAATAATGCCAATCAGAAAATGAAAAAGAAGATCGTTAAAACATGAAAGCACGCCAAGGCGCACCCTCAAGTTTTTTATTTATGACGATTTCTTTTTCTTGGATTTTGTAGGCTCTTCTTTCTTGGCAGATTTTTCATCAGTTGATTTTTTGCCAGAACCTTTCTTCGACTTCGCTTTATCGATCGATTTCTTGGCTGATTTAGATTTGTCAGCTTTCGGTTTCGACTTTGCTTTGTCTTCGCGTTCTTTGGTCTTACC
>JASLFQ010000257.1 GCA_030150595.1 Aquirhabdus sp. | reverse complement strand
GTCGATTGGACATTTGAAGTACTTGAAGATGGAATGATTGCAAAAGCCTTAACGGGTGATGTTTTGCAAGGTTTCATTCTGCTTGGTGCAACAGCGACTAAGCAGCGGATGGCGTTGACGAAGTTGGTGCCTGATTTAATGGCGGTTCCGACTGCGTGACATATAACTCTTAATGTACAATTCAAAAAAATACCTGCGAATGTGCAGGTATTTTTTTGAATTGATTTGGGCGGGTTCTAACCCCCTCCCACGCTAGCTTAACAACCTATTTGCTGTGTTTATTTTGAAAAAACCCATCTTTCAATGAGTGTACCAAATTCAGACCTTTGCCCATAAATATGAAGTGATGCCCCAACCATAGCTTGATTGTAGTGAGCCTTTGGTACAACAATCCTATATGCAGTATTGTCAGCATCTAAATCCAATGTATACCAAGATCCACCTTTCGAATGATGTGAATCTTTTTTAATAATGATCATCGTGCTTTCAAACGGCTGACTACCATTTGTACTTTCTAATTGTAAAATGAACTTAGGAACACTAGCTGTAACGCAATATATAACGAAAAAGATAGGCAAACAGCAAAACAAGGCTCCTTGAGGTGACAATGCATTTGTCTTAACTTTAAGATTATCGTTCTTACTATACAGGTGGGGAATTAGTTTTTGCGTGACAAACACTTGGATTCCAATAATAACTATGCCTACTCCATAGATTACTCTGACAATTTGCACATTATGCTTTATGAAATTATCTTGCCCAAAAACACCAGTTACTATGATCAATACTAAGAAAGCAATCCAGGAAAGTACTGGAATAAGGAAAGTGAGCTGAGTCACGCCTTTAAACTCATTTCATTTGGCGATTCTTTCCTATCTAACTCACTCATCTGACATCCTTATCAATAAGCCAAACACGCTAGCGGCTTGCCCCAGCAGCACAATCAATCTAAATCACTTCATCACCACTAAAATGCGTATCGAATCTGGCACCAGTGACAACTGATCCAACAACTGCAGACCTTGCGCGCGTTGATTAGTTAATCGCTCAATTTCATCATCACGCACACTTGGATTGTGTTCTTTCAAATAAATCAAACGATCCAACTCTTGCTGCAAATGATCGCCATAACGCTTTTGAGCAGTTTCTGCAAAACCTTTAATTTGTGATCTTGCGATCTCTTCAGCTTGCTTATAGCGCTGCTCGATCACATCACGACGCAACTTCACGACTTGACGCGCATTATTCATATCCAGCGCATGAACTTGTGGTTGAAGCATGGCGGAATTAATACGCGCAGATAAATCTTGACCAGTTTCACTCATCAATACACGAATCAATTGCTGTGGCAAACTTGCAGCAAGATTCAGAACCTTCGGTGCAATCACTTCAACACGGAACCATGCTTCAAGCAGGATTTTACCCGCCGGAATCACAGAGCTACGAAGTACAGAAACGTTGGCATTTCCGAATGATTGCGTACGTACCATTTCAAAAATACGACCCATCAATGGATGTTCAACCGTCAAATATTCAGTATCTTCACGCGTTAATGCTTGTTCTCGATGGAAAGTCACTGTCATGCCATCTTCAGGTAAATCCAAACCATCAACCAGCATTTCAGCTGATGGATGAATAATCAAACTACCATCATGCTGTTCATCATGTTCAATATTGGTCGAGGACAAGAAGCGCAACATGAAATCAGGCAACGTGTTGTTGGCATCCTGATCTTGCATCGCACGCACAATACGATTAGCAACTGTCGGACGACAAGAATTGAACTCAAGTAAGCGATCACGCCCAGCTTGTAATTCAGTTTCCAGCTCTAAACGTTCATCATTGACTTGAGCCAAGAACGCATCAAAGCGATTATGCCCTTCTTCGCTATCAATATTCGTCAGCAAAGCTTCTTTCAATTCAGGCAAATGATTTTCTTGCAGAACTTGTGCTGTTGGCGAAATATGACCAAAAATATCAAGCGCTTCGTTATACCAACGGAACATACGTTCTTGTGCAGTCTGCATCAAATATGGCACATGAATTTGAATGCGATTTTGCTGACCAATACGATCTAAACGTCCAATGCGCTGTTCAAGCACATCAGGATTAGATGGCATATCGAAGAGGACAAGGTTGCTTGAGAATTGGAAGTTACGGCCTTCTGATCCAATCTCAGAACACAATAAAATCTGTGCGCCGTAAGTATCATCCGCAAAATAAGCTGCCGCTTGATCTCGCTCCAGTAAACTCATCGCTTCATGGAACATCGCGGTGCGAATACCACCGTGCACACGTAAAGCCAATTCAAGCGATTCAATCACTGGGCCGCTACGTGCAATTAATAAAACTTTTTGATGTTTTAGCTCAGTTTTGAGCATATTCAACAGCCAAGGCACGCGTGGATCGTTTTCCATCCACTCGCCATCAAGTTGCTCTTCTTCTGGCCACATTTGCTGACGCAAATTACCTGTTACAGGCCAGTTTGCAGGTGCAACTAAAGGTGCTGGCAAACAATCACGACCTTGGAAACCTTGAATCGCTTCACGCGTATTACGGAATAAAATTCGTCCAGTACCGTGACGATCAAGCAATTCACTAATCGCACGATAGCGCGCATCAGGCGTATCTTCGACAGGATGACCGAGCAATGCAGTAATGGCTTCGTGCTGCGCTTCATCCAACATTTCATCTTGCATCAACGCTTCAGCGACTTTTGCCGTATCCGCGTAATTCGCTTCTTCTTCTAAGAAATGATTCAACGTATCAAAACGCTCAGGATCAAGCAGACGTAAACGCGCAAAATGGCTATCCACACCCAATTGCTCTGGTGTTGCAGTCAACAGCAAAACACCCGCGGTTTGATTGGCAAACTCAGCAATGACATCGTAGCGATCATTTCCGCCGACATCTTCATGCCACGTCAAGTGATGTGCTTCATCAACAACCAACAAATCGAAGCCCGCTTCTAATGCTTGAGCTTTCAGATCCTCATGGTCAAGCAGCAGATCGATACTCGCAATAATGCAGTTTTCAGTCGCAAACGGATTACTTTCTGGATCATTTTCTTTTAGGAATGCAGTACGTTCTAAGTCAAACAATGAGAAGTTCAGATTGAAACGGCGACGCATTTCAATCATCCACTGATATTGCAATGAATCTGGAACAAGCACCAGAATTCGTTCGCTGCGACCTGTCATCAACTGCTGATGCATGATCAAACCAGCTTCGATGGTTTTACCCAGACCCACTTCATCTGCAAGTAAAACACGTGGTGCAAGACGACGGCCGACTTCGTGAGCGATATAGAACTGATGTGGAATCAAGCCAACACGTGGCCCAATCATGCCACGCAGCGGACTGGTTGCCATACGCGATTGCATAAGCAAGGCTTCAATACGTAGGTCGTACCATTCTTTGGGTTCTAGCTGACTTGCGAGCAGACGCTCAAGCGGGCGCGCTAACTGCAAATGTGCAGCAAGGCGGGTTTCTGAAAGAGTTTTAGTGATTTCTGG
>JASLFQ010000251.1 GCA_030150595.1 Aquirhabdus sp. | reverse complement strand
TTTCATGCTTCGGAATTAAGTTAACATTTGACCAATTTTTATCTTCGCTTTGATCGGAGTGCAGTTGGTCTTTCATCTTTGCCGAAACTTTTCTCGGAGATACAGCATGTCTAGTTCAGTCGTTTTACATCAATGGGAAATTTCGCCTTTCTGCCAGAAAGTTGCGCGGATGCTGAAGTTCAAAGGCATTGAGTATGAAACCATTAGCTATAACGGAATCTTAGGCGCCAAAGTACCGAAGTTAAGCAAAGTCGGCAAAGTGCCTGTGCTTGATATTAATGGTTTACGCTTGCAAGACAGTACGCGAATTGCGCGCTATTTGGATGAGGCATTTCCTGATCAACCTCTTTTGTATCCTGTCGATCCGATTCAAAAGGCATACGCAGAACTCTGGGAAGATTGGGCCGATGAGTTACTGTATTTCTATGAAATTTATTTTCGGGTGAGTGATCCAGATGCATTGGATGAAGCAGTTAGAATCTCAAGCTTAGGTCGTCCTGCCTATGAGCGAGTCGCGATGAAGCCGCTGTTGAAAGCAGGATTACAGCATCAGATCAACATGCAAGGCACGGGTCGCATGGCGAAAGCGGATATTGAGGCTGAATTTAAGCGTCATTTGGATCGCATTGAACTGATGCTTGGACAAACGGGGTGGTTGGTTGGAGATAGTCAAACGATTGCGGATATTGCGGTCGGCGCACAATTGGCTGAAATCATTCGTACCAGCAAAATCTTTGGCGCAGAAATTCTAAGCCGTCCACGCACAGCTGAATGGATTGCAAAGCTATACACGGATATTGTTTACTTCGCAGCCATCCGCTGCTGATAACTTCTCGGCGATTCATTCGTCCACGTTTTAAATGCGCGACTAAAATTCGTCGGTTCGGCATAACCTAAAGCCTCAGCAATTTCCTGCATGCTCAATTTATTTTGTGCAAGGAGTTGCTGGGCTTTTTCTTTACGCAGTGATGTGATCAGTTCATTAAAGGTCAATGATTCACGCGTCAAATAACGCTGTAAAGTGCGCGGTGTCATGTGCAATTGCGCCGCGACATCTTCTAATGAACCAAACGCTTCCATTTCATTCAGCAAAATCTCACGCACTAATTGGCTAAATGATCGTCCATCCATGAGCTGTTGCAACTCACGTTTGCACTGTTCTTCTGACAGACGCAGCGCAACAGGATCAGACATCATCAGTGGCAACTCTAAACCCTGAGCAGGGAAAATAAGCGTGTTACTCGGCTGCTCAAAACTGACGGGGCCTGGTAATAAATATGCATAGCGATCGAAATGTTCTGGTCGAGCATAGGTCACGGTGGCTGAACCGTGAATGGATTTTCCCGTGAGCATCTCCGCCATTTTGACGAAACCGACCATCAGGAAGGTGATCACAATCTCACCGAGTGGATAGTCGGGTAAGCGTTGTTCAATCGTCAGAACAACTTGATCTCCAACTTGCTGACTATGCAGCAGTACCGTCGCCGTTTGAATCTCGGTATAGCGCAGTGCTAGTTCCAATGCCTGTCCCAACGTGCCCGATACCATCGCGGCATAGCCCAACATGCCGTGCGTCGACACGCGCATTTGCATGCCAAGTAAGAAGCCAAGACCAGGTTCGTGGGTGAGTTTGACGGCGCGATTCAGCAGATAACTAAAGGCAAAATAATCCACGCGCTTGTCCGTGCGCTCTAAATCCTCAATTGTCAGCGTGCTGCCTTCGAGCAATTCCTCCGTCGCCACACCAAAGCGCGCAACCGTTTCTATGATCAGATTCACGTAAAAAACGGAGACCATCGGCGGTTGGGAGCGAAATTGACGCATAAGGCACTTTGTCGTGAAATGATTAGTTTGTGTCATTAGATCATATCTTGTTTAGGTCAACAAGCCGCTAATATGCACTCCATCAAGAGAGCAAATGCTCTTCATGTGAACAAACGATTAGGCAACGCGTAATTACACCTCACTCGCAAAACCCTAATTCTAACGAGCTGAACAAGGTACTTTTTATGTCTACACTGAATCCTGCAACAATGAGCGACGCAAAAAAATCAGAATATATTAGAACCGCCGTGATGGCGCGCGGTGATGAAATTCGCAGCCAGCACACATGGCTCGCGCATCAAAACACCATTGGTGCCGCGATTATGGTGATCTCTTTGTTGGGTATGATTGCCAGTGGTTGGTTGTATATCAGCGGTAATATCGCATGGTGGTTATGCGTTCCGATCACGGCGATCTTCGCGTCATTCTTGCATGAACTTGAGCATGATCTGATTCATCAAATGTATTTCCGTAAAACCCCTTGGGCGAACAACTTGATGTTGCTCACCGTGTGGATTGCACGTGCTAGTACTATTAACCCGTTCGTACGTCGTAAATTGCATCTGCATCATCACAAGTTTTCAGGCACGAAGTCTGACCTTGAAGAGCGTGGCATTACCAATGGCGAGACATGGGGCTTACGTCGTTTGCTGATGACTGGCGACAATATGCTTGCAGTGTATTTACGCCCAATCACGATGGCGCGTGCGACTGGTGCATATATCAAATCGCAAAACCCTGCCAATGCCAAAGAAACAAACCGTTTACGCTTTGAACAATTGACGTCTTATATGCCGATTGGTCAGCTGTATTACATCGCTTTCCACGGTTGGGTGGTGATTCATGCAACATTGTGGGTGATGGCGGCGACACATCATTCAGTGGCATTACCAAGCATGTTTACGCAATCGCTTCATTTCCTCGATGTGTTTGCTGTGATTTATATGTTGCCTTCAGTATTGCGTACATTCTGCTTGCATTTCATTAGCTCGAACATGCATTACTACGGCGATGTGGAAACGCGTAATCCGATGCAACAGTGTCAGGTGTTGAATGTGTGGTGGTTAGCGCCGATGCAAGTGTTCTGCTTTAACTTCGGTAGCACCCATGCAATCCATCATTTTGTAGTAAAAGAACCGTTCTATATCCGTCAATGGACAGCACCCGTAGCTCACAAAGTGATGCGTGAAATGGGTGTGCGTTTTAATGATCTTGGCACATTCCGCCGCGCGAATCGTTTTGCACAGGAAGCGAACGTGGTTGGATGATTGTTTGAATTAGATGATTTAAAATTTTGGGTAATGTTATCCACGGCCGAACGACTTGTTCGGCTTTTTTTCGTCATTGGATTTTTTGTTAATATGCTAGGATGACGCAACTTAATTAATAGATAGAAATATAGACAGGAGTGTCCGTTTGAAAGTCAGCGTGCCGTTACGTGATGGGCAACATCTGCATGTGCGGGTGATTGGTTCAGGTCAGCCTGTTGTGCTATTGCATGGATTTGGTTCGGAGTCGCTACATTGGTATCCAAATATTCTGCCGTTTATTACTAAGTTCCAATTTATTTTGCCTGATATGCGTGGGTTTGGTTTATCACATCATCTCAATTTTACGAGTGATGATTCCTT
>JASLFQ010000201.1 GCA_030150595.1 Aquirhabdus sp. | reverse complement strand
ATCATAAAACGATTGCAACTCAAATCATTCGCAATGTATTTCAATAGTTCAATTGAACCCAATGATTTGACCACCAATCTTGGCTGCACTTTTGACGAGAGCATGTGTTTGACTTGAGCAAGATTTACATCTAATCGAGCTTGATCAATGATGAGCGTTGGTAAAGCAAAATTTGCTTGTTGTAATGCTGCATTCAGTGCTTTGAAATAGTTATACATTTTATTTTTATTATCCTTTCTTAGCCAAAAAATGAGACAAAAATCTTAGGCAAAAAATAACGAATTTAGATGTGGATTGATCCATTTATTGGTTGGATCAAGCTCTTGTCTGATTTTCATGAAATCATCCCAACGCGGATAGAGTTTCTTTAGTTGAGGTGCTGTGAGCGTGTGCATTTTTCCCCAATGTGGTAGCCCTTGATATTTCCAAAAAATAGGTTCGACGATCTTAAATATCTCACGGCAATCTTGTTTGTGATATTGATGGACGGAAATGGATGCACAGTCTTGTTGATAAAACGGACTAAGCCAAATGTCATCAGCTTTGACATAGCGATATTCAAGTGGAAAGAAGACGGGCGCTTTATGCTTTTGTAGAGTAGCAACGACCTCTGCAAGACATTCCAAACCGCGTTCGGCAGGGATTTGATATTCCATTTCATTAAACCGTGTTTCGCGCACACTGGGGAAAATAACGGATGACCAGTCCACACGTGTTGTCGGTTTGACGAATACGCCTAATAACTTCTGAACATAAGGATTTAGCGTTGGTAGATTTCTAGCAACTTCGGAACATAGAGTAAGGAGGGTATCGTCTGAAGGCCAAGGTGTGGGGAGTGTTTTGATTTCTTCATCGGTTGGATCAAGTGTCTTCAATATCGCATCACGTGCATGCACAAAGACCATACATTCGATATGACGATGTACGGTTTTCCATTGATCCATATTGTTCAAAATATCTTTGAAAGGTGTGAGCTGAATCTGTTCTTTGAGGCGATAGCGCGGCAGATTTTGCATGGTGATTTGCGTTAAAACACCGAGACTGCCTAATGCCACGCGCCCTGCTTCAAAGATCGTACTATTTTGAGTACGGTCACAATCTAAGGTTTCGCCGTTCGCAGTCATCAGTTGGAAGCCTTCAACCAAACCTGATAAACACGTCAGCGTTTGTCCTGTGCCGTGTGTGCCTGTGGACACTGCACCTGCAAGACTTTGTACGTCAATGTCACCTTGATTGATCAATGCTTGGTTAATGGGGTTCAGAATTGCCCCAAGGTCTTTGATACGAGTTCCAGCGAATAATGTACTTTGATTCAGAGTGCTATCGTGGCTGACCAAGCCGGTCAATGAATCCAGTGAGATCAAAGTGTCATCGGTACAAACTAGAGGACTAAAGGAATGTCCCGCACCGACGACGCGACATTTTTGTGATTCGCGAATAATTTGGCTGAGTTGGTTGAGGTCAGCAGGTTGGGCAGAAATTTGTGGGCTGGATTGTTGCAAGCCCGACCAGTTTTTCCATAGCGTTGGGGTGTTTGTGAATGTATTTGAGTTGTGAGCCATTGCTTCAAAAATTCCGTTTTTATGATTGGTTAAATAATTATTAGAACTGAAATTTACTTGAGCTGGACGCCTGCTGCAACTTATATTTTGAAATGCTTGAAAGAGGCAGGTTTACGAGTCACTTTAATCTTCGTTAAAATAGCTGCTTCAATGAATAGACGGCTGGATATGGGTGTGCGATGAGTGATTTTAGTATGGCTGATTTTACCAAAGCAGCAGAGGAAGCTGTCATTCATCACTTTTCGCGTGTGCCTTTTTTTAATCCAGATGCACCAACGACTACGGCATTTTTAAAACTACAAAAGAAGCTGCGTAAGCAGGTCGGAGCGGCAATTCAAGATTTTAAAATGATTGAAGATGGTGACAAAGTGATGGTTTGCCTGTCGGGTGGTAAAGATAGCTACACTATGCTCGACATTCTCTTGTATCTCAAAGCGATTGCGCCGATTCATTTTGATATTGTGGCGGTGAATTTAGATCAAAAACAACCTGATTTTCCTGAGCATGTTTTGCCTGAGTATTTGGCAAAGCGTAATGTGCCTTACTATATTTTAGAAAAAGATACTTACAGCATCGTGAAAGAGCTGACACCAGAAGGTAAGACGTTCTGTGCCGTCTGTTCGCGCCTACGTCGCGGTTCTCTCTATGGTTTCGCCCAGCAAATCGGGGCGACGAAGGTTGCGCTTGGTCATCATCGTGATGACATAGTGGCAACGTTTTTCTTGAATCTTTTTCATGGCGGAACGCTGAAAGCCATGCCGCCAAAATTAAAGTCGGATGATGGTAAGAATATTGTCATCCGTCCGCTGGCGTATGTGGCTGAGAAGGACATTATTAAGTATGCCACGCAAAGTCAGTTCCCGATTATTCCGTGCAATTTATGCGGCAGCCAGCCGAATTTACAGCGTGCGGTGGTGAATCGGATGTTGCGTGAGTGGGATATTGAGCATCCGAAACGTTTGGCGAGTATTTTCACAGCATTGCAGAACGTTCATCCATCGCAATTGGCAGATCGTGAGTTATTTGATTTTGAGTCATTGAAAGCGGATGAGTCTTCTGTCGAAGAATGTGCAATTGATAGTAAGCGATTGGATGTGGTGAATTTGACGTTGGCTTAGGACATGTTGAAGTGCAATTTACATTTTGATTTTTTTGTAGGGGAAAACCTGAGTGTTCTCCCGCTCTTTTAGGGCAGACATATAGGTCTGCCCCTACCACAACTATATTTTTCTATTTTTATTGACTCATCGCCATCGCATAGGTGACTTCAGTCAGTCCGTCCAATGACAAAGGACCATCGGGTTTGTACCACAACGCAGTTCCAAATGTTGAGCCGCTGATCAGGCGTCGCCAAATGAAAGCATCGTGCTTCAATTTTCCTTCTTTTCTTAAATCTTCCAAAACTTCGAGCCACAGAGCTTCATATTCATTGCGGATTGCAAGCAGTGGTTTTTGTTGCTCAGTGGTAATGGCATTCCACTCGTAAATCAGGACTGCCATGGCTTTGCTGGTATTTCCATTCAGTGAATTCAGTTCTGATCGAATCAGATTTTTAAGGCGTTCGGCAGGATTTTTACCTGTTTCAACCGCGATACGCATTTGCTGTAAGTTGTAAACAATCGCTTCTTCCATCACGGCACATAGAATGTCATCTTTGGTTTTAAAGTGATGAAACAAACTGCCTGATTGAATGCCAATCACTTGCGCCAATTCGCGCACAGTCGTGCGGGCATAACCTTGTTCATTGAATAAATAAGCAGCTGCGCGTAGCACTCGCCCGCGTGGGCTGTCATCCATGCCCCCGATCGGAGGCAGAGCGTTCAACACCTGTGCCACAGCTAAATTATTCACGAATCGCTTACCTCAAAACTAAAATATTAATGTGACGAGCCTGACTATTCATTGCCCAACTCAAGACGCCAGCTCGTACGCGCAATCCGTCAAAGTCAGCCATGTTGTTGAAAAGAATAGGGTCACTTCTGCAATCCTTCGCATTTTAAATGAAGTTCGACTAAACGGTTTAAAAATATTAACACAATGCTATTTACAAACCAAGCGCTTGCTTGGTAATCTAACGTAAATCTTAGTAAGGGTACTTAGCCGTGACTGACAATATTCAAAGTAAAGACGCGAATCGCGTAGTCAAAATTGGTTGTGCTTCAGGTTTTTGGGGAGATACCAATACCGCAGCATTCCAATTGGTGAATCAAGCATCAATCGATTACCTCGTATTCGACTATTTGTCTGAAGTCACCATGTCAATCATGGCGCGTGCAAAGTTAAAAGATCCAACATTGGGTTATGCACATGATTTTGTTAAAAACGTCATGGCGCCATTGCTAAAAAATATCGCTGCAAAAAATATTAAAGTCGTAAGTAATGCAGGCGGTGTGAACCCACTGTCTTGCCGTGATGCACTGGTACAGCTCATTGAAGCTGCGGGTCTGAATTTGAAAGTTGCAGTTGTCCTTGGTGATGACTTGATGGACAAACAAGAAGCGCTGCGTGCTGCGGGAACAACTGAGATGTTCAGCGGTCAAGCGATGCCAGAAAAAATCGTCAGCATGAATGCTTACCTCGGTGCAGTTGCGATTCGTGATGCATTGGATGCGGGCGCGGACATTATCATTACAGGTCGTGTGGTTGACTCTGCAGTCGTGATTGGCCC
>JASLFQ010000058.1 GCA_030150595.1 Aquirhabdus sp. | reverse complement strand
CTTTTTTCGATTGCTGCGTCATAGTTAGTGGCTGTTGAATGGCTATAAAGAATAGAGTAACTCAAACCTGTATTTATCACTAACTCATCAATGTTAAAAAAGGCTAAAATATGTCGCAATATTATTGCACTTATATTTTCTAGCTATGACGATTTTTCTGCCTGCGGAACAACAACTCGCGCTGATTGAGCGCGGCACCAGCGACATTATTCAACGTGATGAGCTGCTCAAAAAACTCCAAGAAAATCGTCCTTTGCGTGTCAAAGCGGGCTTTGATCCGACTGCACCTGATTTGCATTTGGGCCATACAGTCTTGATCAATAAACTGCGCATGTTTCAAGAGTTGGGACATGAAGTCTACTTTTTGATTGGCGATTTCACTGCGATGATTGGCGATCCGACAGGCAAAAGTGCAACGCGTCCTCCTTTGACTCGTGAGCAGGTCCTTGAAAATGCAAAAAGCTATCAAGAACAAGTATTCAAAATTCTTGATCCAGCCAAAACAAAAATCGTGTTTAACTCAACATGGTTTGAGAAGAAAAGTGCGGCCGATATGATCGCTTTGGCATCGCAATATACGGTCACGCGCATGATGGAGCGTGACGATTTTACGAAGCGTTTCAAAGCACAACAGTCGATTGCGATTCATGAGTTCTTGTATCCGTTGGTGCAAGGCTATGATTCAGTGGAACTCCAAGCCGATGTCGAGTTAGGCGGAACGGATCAGACGTTTAACTTGCTGATGGGTCGTACGCTGCAGGCGCGTTACGGACAGAGCGCGCAGATTTGCATTACCTTGCCGATTCTTGAAGGATTGGATGGTGTGCAGAAGATGTCTAAATCCCTGCAAAATTACATCGGCGTGCATGATGCAGCGGGAAGTATGTATCAGAAGATTCTGTCGATGCCTGACAGTTTGATTCCACGTTATTTTGAGTTGCTCAGTTTCCGTCCGATGGATGAGATCAATGGCTTTCTCGCTGAGATGGCAAATGGTCTGAATCCGCAGGAATTGAAGAAGCGTATTGCGGTTGAATTAATTGAGCGTTTCCACGATGCCGATGCGGCAGCGAATGCGCATAAGAGCGCAGGCAATCGGATTGTCGATGGAGAGATTCCAGATGACATTCCTGAAGTGACATTGGCACTGGAAGGGCAAGAAGCCTTATTTATTACTAGTGTACTCAGTCGTGCGAATCTGACTAAAAATGCAGCGCAAGCCAAAGATGCTTTGGCGCGTGGTTCAGTCAAAGTTGATGGTGTTGTGGTTGATGCGTCATTTAGTTTGGCAGCGGGTGCTAATGTCGTGATTCAAGCGGGTAAGAAAGCGATTGCAAGAGTGATTGTGGCGTAAGAATTATTAAGTGATTGATAAAAAGGCGGATCATTCATTCGCCTTTTTTTATGCGGAAGAAAGTCTCTTTTTATTTGCTTACTGGTAGCCTTTGCTAAATTGCTATAATCCCACCATGACCCACTCCGACGATGAATACATGATTGCTGCCGAAAGTGCTTTAGATCAATCCGAAAATCCGACTACGCAATTTCTTGCAATGCTGGCGGCAAGTCTTGCCAGCAATGACGCGCATGAATCGGGTTTTGTAAAATTAAGTCTAGGCAAATATCGCGGCGCAGAAGAAGCGTTAAATAAGATTTCGGTTCGATTGTTTGAGATCAAGGGCCAGCCGCATTTGTCGTTTGTGTATCATTATCAGACTAAGGATGTGACTAAGAATTTCTCGTTTGATGAAGGTCTAGCCAAGATTCAAATCTATTTGGATCAGAACCAAGCAGAAAGTTTTAAGAGCGCGCATTTACGTTTGCAGGCAGAAGAGATTCAACTGACTTTTAATAAGAAAAATCAACCGACCATCCATGTGCAAAAGACAGCTGGAACGGCTGTTGTTGCTAAAGCCCATGACCGAGAAAAATTTCGTTATATTGATATTAATCGACCCTTTCTTAAAGGTTTGGGCGTGACGGATGCCAATTATCAACTCATTCCTGCAATGTCACGTAAATGGAAGCAAATCAATAAGTTTATTGAAGTGTTTCAACATGCGTTTGAATCCTTAAAACTACCTAAATCACACCCTGTCCATGTCGTAGATTTCGGTGCAGGGAAAGGCTATTTGACCTTTGCCATTCATGATTTTTTGCGTGAAACACTAGGTTATACCGCTGATGTGACAGGCGTTGAGTTACGCTCTGAGTTGGTAAAACTATGCAGCAATGTGATTGATCACTTGTCGCTGGAAGGCTTAGCCTTTTATCAAGGCGATGTGCGCAGTTATCATCCAGAGGCGGTTGATGTGATGATTGCGCTGCATGCCTGTGATGTGGCGACGGATTATGCGTTGCATACAGGCATTCGTTTGGGCGCGTCGATTATCATGTGCGCGCCGTGCTGCCATAAGCAGGTGAGACCGCAAATTCAAAGCCCGCAAGTGTTGCGTCCAATGCTCCAACATGGTGTGCATTTGGGACAAGAAGCGGAAATGTTGACCGATGGTTTGCGCGCGCTTTTACTGGAAGCGTGTGGCTATGAGACTAAAGTTTTTGAATTTGTAGCGCTCGAACATACCAGTAAGAATAAGATGATTCTGGCGGTCAAGCGCGATAATTTTGCTAAAAAGGCGGAAGTTTTGAAGCAGATTGAGTCGATTAAGGATTTTTATGGCATTCAAGAACAGTGTTTGGAAACATTGTTGCTTGCCGATGGCTTCTTGTCGTAATGTCTCATCATGAATGAACTTTACGCCGATCATATCCGAGCTATTCTTGCGACACTGCCGAATCTGCCCGGTGTCTATAAAATGCTGGGTGCGGATGGTGAACTGCTCTATGTCGGTAAAGCCAAAAATCTAAAAAATCGTGTCACGACTTATTTTGCCAAAACCGTTGAACATCCAAAAACACGAGCACTTGTTGCTCGTATTCGCAATATTGAAACCCTCATCACCCGCAGTGAAACCGAAGCCTTATTGCTTGAACAAAATCTGATTAAAGAAAACAAACCGCCATACAACATTATGTTGCGCGACGATAAATCTTATCTCTATATTTTTATTTCCGCTGATCAACCCTATCCACGATTAGCAGCAGGTCGCGGTAAACGTAATCATCAAGAAGGTAAGTTCTTCGGTCCTTATCCCAGCGCTGCGGCAGCGCGTGAAGTATTGGTGGTATTGGAAAAGATGTTCATGGTGCGCTCTTGTGAGAACACTTTTTTTGCCCAACGCAAACGTCCTTGCTTGGAATATCAAATTAAACGCTGCCGTGCGCCGTGTGTTGGCTTGGTGACACCCGAAGACTATGCAATCGATGTCGCCAACACCATTGATTTCATGCAAGGCAATACCGCAGAGCTCAATCAAAAATTGATTGTGCAAATGGAGCACGCTGCTGAGTCATTGGATTTTGAACAAGCAGCGTTTTATCGCGATCAGCTTGGTATGTTGCGCGAAGTTCAAGCCCAGCAAGCGGTCTACACCATTAAAGGTGAAGCGGACATTCTAGCCATTGCGCAACAAGCAGGTGTTGTCTGCGTACAAGTCATGAATGTACGCGGTGGTCGGGTTCTTGGAGGTAAGAGCTTTTTTCCTGATTTGGAAATGAATGAGGATATTGGCGAGCTACTGTCAGAATTTTTGGCATCATTTTATTTTCAGTTTGCAGATGAATTACCGAGTGAATTGATTGTCAATGTTGAATTGCCCGATAAGCAAGCGCTGGAAGAAGCCCTGCAAGTCGAATACAAGCAAAAGGTCGCCATAAAAACGCGTGTTCGTGAAAATCGCGCCGAATGGCTAGAAATCGCGACGATGAATGCAGACAGTGCTTTGAAAGCCAAACTCGCCAATCATATTGAATTGAAAGAGCGCTTCCGTATTTTACAAGAAGTGTTAGGACAATCGATTGATCGGATTGAATGTTTTGATATTAGTCATACGATGGGTGAATCACCAATTGCATCGTGCGTGGTCTTTGATCAAGGGGGCGCACGTAAACGCGATTATCGCCAATATGCGATTACTGATATTACGGGTGGTGACGACTATGCCGCGATGGCGCAAGTGCTAGAGCGACGTTATAAAAAGCAGCCTGTACCTGATCTCATGCTCATCGACGGAGGCAAAGGTCAGCTCAATGTCGCCAAAGCTGTGATGGCAAAGTTAGAGCTAAATCCACTAATGATTGGCGTGTCCAAAGGCGAAGGACGTAAGCCTGGGCTTGAGACATTACATCGTGTGGATGGTACGAGTTTTCAACTTGAGTCCGATGATAAGGCATTGCATCTGATTCAGCAGATTCGTGATGAAGCGCATCGTTTTGCGATTACTAAACATCGAGCCAAACGCGATAAGAAGCGCGGCGGTTCTGTGTTGGAAGTGATTCCAGGTCTAGGGCCAAAACGAAGACGCGATCTACTCACGCATTTTGGTGGAATTCAGGGCGTATTGCGTGCGTCAGAAAGTGATCTTGCTGGCGTTGCTGGACTTGGTGCTGGCATGGCGCGGGTGATTTATAAAGTACTACATGAGTAATCAAACGTTCCATGACTACTGCGTCCATGACCGCAGCGTCCATTGAGTCTTTTCAAAAGCTTGTTTGCTTCAGGTACTCTTAAACCATTCTTTTGAAAAGCGGCGATAAATCCATGTCCATTCATCAATTACTCACCCAAGCGCAGACGCAAGATGTCGTCACCATTCCCGTGGGTTGGGGGCAAGGTCGTGCCACTTATGGTGGACTTGTGGCGGGTTTGCTATGTAGCCGTTTAATCGCAGCGCTGGGTGATGTTGGTCAAGAGCGCATGTTGCGTTCAGTGACTGTCTCATTCATTGGTGCAGTGACGGCGGGCGATGTCGAACTCAAAACCGAAATCTTCCGTAGTGGAAAATCTGTCACGCAAGCTGAAGCTCGTCTCGTTCAAAATGGTGAAGTGCTCGCCGTCTTGCTTGCCAGCTTCGGTAGCGGACGTGAATCAGCGATCAATGTACCAATACGCCAAACTGCACCAGATTTTAAAAAGCCTGATGATCTACCTGTGTTTCCGTACATCGCAGGCATCACCCCTGAATTTATTCAAAAAACGGAAATGCGTTGGGCACATGGCAAGACACCATTCGTTGGTGCAGAGAAGCCAGATTTTGGTGGTTGGATGCGCTGGTATGATTCATTTCCGCAGATAACCGCCGCCCATCTGATCGCCTTGATTGACGCATGGCCGCCGTCCGTATTACCGATGTTTAAAACCGTTGCACCGATCAGCACCTTATGTTGGACACTGGAGTTCTTAACACAACCTGTTGGCAAGAGCAGCGAAAATTGGTGGCAGTATCAGGTCGTCACTGACGCGGCAAAATCAGGCTATGCTCACACCGAAGCGAATATCTGGGATGATGAGGGAAATTTAGTGGCGATTAGTCGGCAGACGGTGGCGGTGTTTGCTTAAAGTTGAGAAGTTACTCTACATCAATTTTAAAGAGTCGAGTAACTTCTATAAATAACAGAATTATTGAACGTTTCTATTCAATACTTTTTTATATTTAAGCATTGCTATCAATCCGCCAACTAATAATCCCAATAAGGCGCCTATGGCAATAAAAATATTCCGCTTAGGAAATACAGCTTGTGTCGATACGTCGATGGTATTGACTAAAGCAGTTGCTTGTTCATCAATCGCAGCTAAACGTGCATTATTCTGAATTTGTTGATTCTGGAGCGAATGCTCTTCGCTTTCCTTTGCTGCCAACAGATTAATGGCAACGATACTCGGCGCGAATGCAGAGTTTGCTTTGTTAATGCCTGACATCTTACTTTCTAAATCAATAACTTCTTGCGATACGTTGCTAAGATTTTTTGTAATGATCTGAGATTCTTTTAGTGTTCGATTTTTTACGGGCTGGGTAATGACAGCATGTGCTGCTTGGATTTCTTTTATAACGGCTTTTAAGTTATTTATCGCGTCATTTGCACTATAACCATGAGCCGACAAACTTACAAAGTCGGTATTTTGAACGGCAGTTCCTTTAAGAGAGCTTAAAAGCAAGTCAGTACGAT